>JANOYI010000001.1:0-1692 GCA_031428795.1 Ilumatobacteraceae bacterium
GAGGCGGTCGCGCGGGCAGACTCTCGGCGAGTCGCAGCCGCGAGGAGCCGCAATGTCTAGTCCCGAAACCACCGCCGTCATCGTCGACGCCGTTCGCACCCCGCTGGGTCGCCGCAACGGCAAGTTGAAGGACTGGCACCCGGTCGACTTGGCGGGCGAAACCCTCAGGGCGCTGCAGGAACGCACCGGCATCGACCCCGGCCTCGTTGACGACGTGATCATGGGCTGCGTCATGCAGATTGGCGAGCAGTCGGTCAACGTTGCGCGCAACGCAGTGCTCGCCGCTGGCTGGCCAGAGCATGTGCCCGGCACAACCATCGACCGTCAATGCGGTAGCAGCCAGCAGGCGGCTCACTTCGCCGCACAGGGCGTCATCGCCGGCGCCTACGACATCGTGGTGGCGGCCGGCGTCGAAGTGATGACACGAGTTCCAATGGGTTCTGCAATGGCCGACGGCAAGTTCGGCTTTCCCTTCGGCCCCAAAGTTGGCGCCCGCTACGCACCCGAGGGCGGCCTGGTGCCGCAAGGCATCTCCGCCGAGATGATCGCCGACAAGTGGGGCCTCACCCGCGACGACCTCGACGCCTTCGGGGCACGCTCGCAGAACCTCGCTCGCCGCGCCACCGACGAGGGTCGGTTCGACCGCGAGATTCTGCCCCTGCTGGGTTCCGACGGCGCGCTGATGACCACCGACGAAGGCTTGCGCGACACCACACTCGAGTCGTTGGCCAAGCTGAAGCCGGCGTTCCGCAGCGAGGAGGAGGGTGGTCGCGTCACCGCCGGCAACTCGTCGCAAATCACCGACGGAGCCGCGGCGATGTTGATCATGAGCGAAGCCAAGGCCAAGCAGCTGGGCCTCACCCCGCGTGCTCGCTTCGTCAACTTCAGTCTCGCCGGCGATAACCCGCGCATGATGCTGACCGCTCCCATTCCGGCCACGCACAAGGTTCTGGCCCGCGCTGGCCTGACCATCGACGACATGGATCTCACCGAAATCAACGAAGCGTTCGCCTGCGTCGTACTTGCCTGGGAAAAGGAACTCCACCCCAACATGGACACGGTCAACGTCAACGGTGGCGCCATCGCCTTGGGTCACCCGCTGGGTGCCTCGGGCGCGCGGCTGATGACGACGCTGCTGTTCGAGCTGGAACGAACCGGCGGCCGCTATGGACTGCAGACCATGTGCGAGGGCGGCGGTATGGCAAATGCCACGATCATCGAACGGCTCTAGTCATCGAACGTTTCTAGTCATCGAACGTTTCTAGTCATCGAACGTTTCTAGTCATCGAACGGCTCTCGGCATCGAACGGCTCTCGGCATCGAGCGCTGGGGGTCGCTGTGTCGCGGCGACGACGCTGGCGACAGCACCAACGGCGGCTCCGCGGCGACATCCGAAGTCGCCGACACCGACCCGGCGACTGACGGGTTGGTCGGCATTCCCGCGGAATGCACACCGACGCCGTTCACCGTCGTCGCCAGCGCGATGGTGAGCGGCAGGCGCTCGACGGCGCTTGGAAACCTCACCCTGAAGGGCATCTTCACAGCCCAGCTCGCCCCCCGCTCGCTGCCATTCACGGAGAGCTCAGGGTCAGGTAGCCTGCCCGGTATGCCTGCCCTGTCCACCATTATCTGGGTGCTGGTAGGCATCGGTGGCGGCTACCTCCTGTGGAAAAGTGGCATTGGCATGCTGCG
>JANOYI010000002.1:0-45553 GCA_031428795.1 Ilumatobacteraceae bacterium
AGCCAGCACCGGCCACTCGCTCTTCGCGTACAACGCAGCAGTGGTGGCGCGGTCGAGGGTGGCTTGGTTTCCCTCCCGCCCGTCGGTGGCGATCAGCGGGGTCACATCCAGTTGTAGACGAAGGGCGTCCCATCGTGCGCCGACGTCGGGCGCATTGAATGCACAGGTGGTCTCGCCCTGGCACCACGCCGCCCAGTCGTTGAAGGCGCCTTCGAAACCAACCAATTGCGTGAGGTATTGCTGTTCGATGGTGTCGCCGTTGGGCTCGTAGGCGCTGTCGAGCACCATCGCTCGCACGCGGTCTGGGAAGAGCGTCGCGTACACGCCTCCCAAGTACGTGCCGTACGAAATACCGAGGAAGCTCATCTTCTCATCGCCCAGGCCGGCGCGAATCGAGTCCATATCGCGAGCGGTGTTGGCGGTGGAATAGAACTTCAGCGTGTCGCCGTAGTTGGCCTTGCAGCCGTCGATGAAACCCTGATCGGCCTCGTCCAGGAGCGCCTGTTCCTCGGGCGTATCGGGGGTGTCATCGAGGTAGAGATGGGCGTCCTGGAATGCATCGTCGACGCATTTGATGCCGCCACTGCGGTCGACGCCACGTGGGTCGAAGCCGACGATGTCGAACTGGGTCAGACCCAGTTCCAGCTGGATCACGCTGCCACTGACGGCGATCGGGTCGAAGCCCGAGCCGCCGGGGCCGCCCGGATTGAACAGGACTGCGCCTTGACGGTCGTCAGTGGCGGGCACCCGCACCAGAGCGAGATCGAGGGTGTCGCCGTCGGGTGCGTCGTAGTCCAGCGGGACGGTCAATGTGGCGCATTGCAGTTCTGGGTCCTCGGCGAGTTCGTCGGTACACACACCCCACTCGATCGTGCCCGTCGACAAGGGTTCAGTGGTGGGCACGTCGGTGGTGTCCGGGGACGGGTTGTCGGTGGCAGTCGTATCCACGGCAGCGTTGGCCGTGACCGTGGTGCGGTCCTTCACGGCCACGCCACTCTCGCTGCTGCAGCCGGCGGCGAGAACCGCCACGGCCGCGATGATGGTGACCAGTGCCCGGCGCCTCGCTCGCATGTTCGCCACGGTAGTAGTTGCCAGCGCGTCGACGACGTCGCGATTGGTCCGCTTGCGGCGTGATTGGTCAACCGATGACGCTCCATTAGTCAGGTTGTGACTATCGTGCGAGGAATGCGTCCCTCGTCTCGACTTCTTGCGGTGGTCGCAATGCTTGCGGTCGGGGTCGCTGCCTGCGGTTCCGACAGCTCCGACGTGCCCGCGACTGGTGTGGGCGACGTGACCGTGTTCGCTGCCGCTTCCCTGACTGCAGCGTTCACTGAAATCGGTGAAGCGTTCACGCTGGAGCACCCGGGCGCAGACGTAACGTTCAATTTCGCCGCCTCATCCGAGCTGGTCGCCCAGATCGGGCAGGGAGCACCGGCCGATGTGTTCGCGTCGGCTGACAAGAGCAACATGACCAAGCTGACCGACGCCGGCAACAACGCAACCGAGCCGGAAACATTCGCCACCAATTTGCTGGAGATCATCGTGGGCCCGGGCAATCCGCAGGGCGTCGCCGGTGTCGCCGATCTAGCGAATGAGAATCTGATCGTGGTCACCTGTGCTCCCGAAGTTCCCTGCGGCAAGTACGCGGCGCAGGTCTTCGAGTCGGCGGGGGTGACGGTGGCGTTCAAGTCGCTGGAGGAAAATGTGAAGGCCGTCGTCAGCAAGGTGATCTTGGGCGAGGCCGACGCCGGCATCGTCTACAAGACCGACGTGGATGCTGCGGGTGACAAGGCTGCGGGCGTCGAAATCCCGACCGACATCAATGTGCTTGCCGAGTACCCGATCGCTGTGACTAAGGATGCCCCGAACGCCGAGGGCGCACAGGCATTCATCGATTTCGTTCAGAGCGAGCAGGGCCGAGGGATTCTGGCCTCGTACGGCTTTCTGGCACCATGAGCCAAGGCCGTAGCCGTCGCCGTAGCCGTAGACCTAGCCGGCGCGTCAGTCTGCCCGCCCCTGTGCTGGCCCTCGCCATCGTGGCGGTGCTGTTCTTCGCGCTGCCTCTGATTGGGTTGCTCTGGCGGGCGCCCTGGTCGAGTGCGTGGGGCTATCTCACTGAGGACAGCGCCCTCACTGCCCTGCGGTTGTCGCTGATCTGTTCACTGTGGGCCACCTTGCTCTCGGTGGTGTTTGGTGTGCCGTTGGCGTGGCTGCTTGCTCGTGTCGAGTTCCCAGGTCGCGCGGTAGTGAGGGCGCTGTGCACGTTGTCGATGGTGTTGCCGCCGGTGGTCGGGGGTGTCGCCCTCTTCTTCGCGCTCGGCCGACGCGGCCTCGTTGGCCAGTACCTCGATCGCTGGTTCGACGTTCGGCTGCCGTTCACGACTGCCGGAGTCGTGGTGGCGCAGACGTTCGTGGCGATGCCGTTCTTGGTGATCACGGTGGAGGCCGCGTTGCGTCAACTCGACCGACGAGTGGAGGACGCGTCGCGCACACTTGGCGCGTCGAGTTGGTACACGTTTCGCCGGGTCACGTTGCCGGCAATCCGCCCAGCGTTGGTGGCTGGAGCTGTGCTCGCGTGGGCCCGTGCATTGGGCGAGTTCGGCGCGACGATTACCTTCGCCGGCAACTTCCCGGGCACTACTCAGACCATGCCGCTGGCGGTCTACCTCGCTCTGGAAACCAATCCGGAGCAGGCGATCGTGCTTGCACTGCTACTCATCGCCATCTCGTTCGCGGTGCTCGTTGCGCTGCGCGACCGGTGGTTCGGGCGTAGCGATCGGTCGACGACATCGGTGCTCGCATGACGTTGTCGGCTGGGTTCACATTGCAGTTGGGCACGCTCGACCTTCAGGCCGAACTGGAGGTGAAGCCGGGGGAACTGCTCGCGCTGCTCGGGCCGAATGGTGCCGGCAAGAGCACGCTGCTGCGCTGTCTTGGCGGTCTCGCTCCCATCGATACGGGTCGCATCGTGATCGACGAAGCGGTGGTTGACGAACCAACCACGGACACGTTCGTCGCGCCCGAGAACAGACCCATCGGCTTCGTGTTCCAGAACTATCTGCTGTTCGACAACATGACGGTGCTGGAGAACGTCGCCTTCGGTCTGCGCGCCCGAAAGACGGCGAAGGTAGACGCTCGCCGAACCGCCCGTGAGTGGATCGAACGAGTCGGGCTTGCGGACTACGCCGACCAACGACCTCACTCGCTCTCTGGTGGGCAGGCGCAGCGGGCGGCTCTTGCGCGGGCATTGGCAACCAACCCGCGTGTGTTGTTACTGGACGAGCCGCTTGCGGCACTGGACGCGGGCACCCGGGGCAGTGTGCGCCGCGACCTTCGTCGGCACCTGGAGACGTTCGAGGGCATGCGGATTCTGGTGACCCACGATCCGGTTGACGCGTATGCGTTGGCAGACCGCGTTGCGATCCTCGATGCAGGTCGGATTGTGCAGGTTGGCACGCTCGCCGAGGTGACTGCGCACCCGCGGTCCCGCTACGTGGCGGATCTGGTGGGCGTCAACCTGGTCACCGGAGTCGTAGTCGACGGCGTTCTCACTACTCATGCGGGTGCACATGTCGTCATAGCCGACGCGCTTGCAGGTCCGTCGTTCGCCGTCATTCGCCCCCACTCGATCTCACTCGTTCGCGAACCCGTTGCGGGGTCGAGTGCGCGGAATACCTGGGTGGGCACAATCGCGGAGGTCGACCGACTTGGCGATCGAGTGCGAGTCGGCATCGAGGGCCAACTTCCGCTGACTGCCGAGATCACAGCTGCTGCCCTCGATGCACTCCAGCTGCGCCTCGGCGACGAGATTCACGCATCGGTGAAAGCCACCGACATCGAGGTGTATCCGGCATGAAAGTTGTTCGACCGTGGTGAATGTCGCGCGAACGAACGACCAGCTGCTGCTCGGCGAGTGGGCTTGCCTTGGCATTCTCTACCCTGAGCCGACTCACGGTTTTGCGATTGCGGCGCGCTTGAAGCCGGATCGCGACGTGGGTCGCGTGTGGTCGCTGTCGCGTGCGTTGACCTACCGGTCGCTGGAGCAGTTGACTCTTCGGGCCTACGTCCAGCCAGTCGGTGAGGAACCCGGAATTGCAGGCGGAAACCGCACGATCCTTGCCGCGACGCGCACGGGGCGTGCACAGTTGCGTCAGTGGCTGGCCACCCCAGTCACGCACCTCCGTGACATCCGGAGCGAACTGTTACTGAAGCTGGTCATCGCCGAAATTTGCGAGATCGACATCAACAAAATGCTCGATGCGCAGCACGCGCATATTGCTCAGATGGCCGAAGTGATCGCGCGCAACATCGAAGCGGCACCCGGTGATGTCGTCGCGCTATGGCGCAGCGAGTCAGTGAACGCGGCACTGCGCTTCCTCGAGCGAGTGCCGCGGGCGCACGGCTGAAGATTCTTAGACGGCGCGACCGAGGAACTTGAGGAACTCGGTCTGCAGATCGTCGCCCTCGGCGGGCTCGATCTTCGGGCCGAAGATACCTGGCATGCGGATCATTGCGTCCATCGGCTTAAGGCCGGAGTAGGCAGCAGCGACGGTGTCCTGGTCGAGGGCTTCGTCGCCGCCCACGGAGCGGGCCAGATCCCAGGTGTGCACCAGCATGTCGGTGGACATGAAGCGGCCGATGAACTGCCCGGCGGGCATCGGCCCGAACGGACCCGACACGTTGGTGCTGAGGTCGGCGGTGGAGAGGGCGGCGAGCATGCTGGTGCGTGCCGAGTTCCATGTGCCCACCGGGTCGCTGGCATCGACTGCGGCCGGCTCGCCACCGGAGAGGCCGGCGACCACGCCGTTCATCCCGGTTGCGAGGTGGGTGATGACGTCGGTGGCGGTCCAGTTCTCGCACGGGGCGGGGTTGGACCAGCTGTCGGCGGGTGCAGCCTGCACGCGGGCATCGAATGCGTTGATGAGAGTGGTGTAGCGGTCAATGATTTCTTGGCTCATGACCGCGAACGTACACCCAGTAGCGTGAGGCTCTTCAACGACAGCCCAGCCCGGGTGGCGGAATTGGCAGACGCGGGGGGCTTAAACCCCCCTTCTCGAAAGGGAGTGCGGGTTCGAACCCCGCCCCGGGCACCGTTGTGTCAGCTGGTAAACCAGGGCGCACACCCACGCTTCATGCCGCTGCCCTCAGCGGCCGGCGCCGGTGGTGCCGAGCTCCTGCGCATTCGGGCTCGAAAGGAGGTTGCGGTGTCAACCGGGCCTCGCCCTCGTTCGTGTGCACGGTATGAACGCAACGGGCAACAATTCGGACCGTCCGAACTCACCGCTCGTTTGCGCGCATACTTCGCGGATGCCTATCGCCGAGGTCGCTGCCGTCCTGGGTGTTTCACCCGGGTCGGTGAAGACCTCACTGTCGCGGGCAAGGAGCGCTCTCGCCCCGACGCTGTCCGGGTACATGCATGGGGAGGTGGAGTCGTGAGTATCGATGACGCATCCCGCGACGAACTCGAACTAGCGATCGGTCGCGAGGCGGACGTGTTCCGAGATCACGTGGGCACGTTTGCCAACACGGACCTCGACTGGGAGGACTTCGAAGCGGCTCTGGCAGGAACGCGTGTGGTCAGCTCCACACCACCGACGTCGCGTCGTTGGCTCCAGGTGATTGCTGCCGGCGCGGCTGCTGCGACGATCGCAACTCTCGTCGTCGTGTTGACGATCCGTGATGGCACGCCGACAGTGGTGCCTGATGTCACCACACCGACCACAGGCCCGACGACTGCGCTGCCGGCGACGACGGCGGCGACTACCGAACCGGACCGAACTGGTCTCCTTCGCACGGGGCCGTTCGACGTTCTGACAGTGAGTGCCGTCGATGAGGTCGGCCGCGTGGGGGTTGATGTGGTCGTCCGGTCGTCCGACGGAACCGCACGATTGGTCCGATATGTCGACAACGGCGAGCTTCCGGATGGGTGGACGCTCGGCGTAGGCGGGTCGGTTTCGTCAACTGGGTGGCTCGCTTTGTGGGCGCAGTCGTCCGACAAGTACGGATGGGTGTTCGTCGATCTGCTCTCTGTCGATCGGCCGCCGCGCCTTGTGAGCGGCCTCACTGACGGCGGACGCTGGGGGCCTGCAGACCTGTTTGCGCTCTCCCTCAACGATGGCCGACCCGCAGTGATCGACCCGTCCACCGGTGAGGTGCGCGAGATACCCAACGCCAAGTATCCGGGCGGAAGCCCGGACGTCATCTGGAGCGCTGACGGTGATGGCCTCCTCGCCAGCGAGGGCGGTTCGTTTGGTGGCATCTCTGAGATCGATGGGTCTAGCGACATCCAGCCCAGGACCTGGAGGTTGACTCCTCTTGACGGGTCCGCCGACCGGCCGGGTGTGCCTGCACTGGACCCGTTCGGGACGACTCGGTTTGTCACAGAAGGGGGCAGCTGGCTGACGGTGGGCGCCTGCCCGAGCGTGCTGGACAAGTGCCTTCCCAACGGCCAACTCATGGACGGCACATTGCAGAATCAGGTCGTGGTGGCCGACGCTGACGGCAACTCGACGACGTGGTACGACGACGACCTTCCGGGAGCGCGCCTAATGCAGTCGTCCTTCTCGTTCGACGGGAAGTCGATGTGGCTGCTGTTGGAGCGCCAAGGGGCCGGCGGGGCAGAGCTCGTCCTCGCGCATATCTCCACGCCGCGTGAGTTGGAGATCACAGCGACCCTCCCAATCGCAGAACCGCCGCCAGATCTCGTCTCTCGTGGCGGGGGTACGTCGGTGAGGTTCTTCGCGTCGTTGTGGCTGTCGCCCGACGACGAACTCGCGGTCATCTCCACAATACGAATCGAAACAGACACCACAGATACTGAGAACCTGCTCATCCGCACCGACGGCTCGGCGCCTCCTGTTCCGGTCATCGCAAACGTCGCCGGCTACGTTCCTACTTCCGTGGCCGAACTGCTGGAGTCGTGACGACCCTCGGACAACATGAGATCGACCGCCTGCTCCTATGGCCATCTGCCGCCGTCGTTCTGCGTCCTTCGAAGTCGTGAGTCAGACGATTTCGATGTGTACGCGGGTGCGGACGGAGTCGGTGATCCTTCGCATGTGTGTCGGGTTTGAAGTGATGATGGCGTCGCGCCTTCGGATCGCCCCTTCGGCGACGGTGACATCGACGATGTCGTCGTGGGCAGCCTTTCCGGCGAGCACGCCCACCGCTTTGGCCTGGTCCTCTTCCATGACTTCGATGACGCACAGGGCGAGGAGCCGGGCCAGGTTCGCTTGCCGGCTTCCCCCGCGCCATGCCTCGGCGACCACTGGCGCTGGGACGGTCGGGGCGATCTCCTCGGCCAGGAACCCGGCGTGCAGCGCCCACATCGCGCGGTCGTTACGGTCGGCGGCGATCAGCGCTCCGGTGTCGTACGTGACGCCCATCAGGAGGCTTTGCGCCTCGAAGCCGGACGGCCGAGAATCGCCCTCGCGCGGGCGAGTCCATCAGCCAGCTCCTCGGTGGTGAGGGTGCCGTGCTGGCGCTCCCATTCGGCGATGCCGCGCCGACCGGCGTCGAGTCGCAAACGGTGTGCCGCGGTGCTGGCGATCCACGCGCTGACTGTGGTGCCCTCAGCTGCCGCAGCGCGGTCGATCTCGGCAGCGAGGTCCGATGGAAGTGAGATCGATCGCTTCTGTCGTTGGGCCATGACGAGATGGTAGGACAGCAGGTAGGACAGCGCAAACGCGAAATCCTGCACGGTTCCTGCACAAGACCTGACCGTACCTGTGGGACCCGGGCGGATCAGACGGACACGGACCGCCTGGACGAAGCCCTCGCCGAGGTCGCTCGGATCACCGGCCGAGATCACGTCACCCCCGCTCAGCAGCGGTGCCCGGGGCGGGTTTCGAACCCGCACTCCCGTTCGAAAAGGGGGGGTTAAGACTTCACTTCCACGTCCGGGACGGGCGGATAATGGTGGTGGACGTGAGCAGGTCAAACGGACTCAGCCGGACGCTCGTCGAATTCGATCAATCGCATGAGGTGGCCATCGACGCCGCAGACCGCTCGGCGCCGGTAGGCCCCGCCGCGACGGCATCTCGTCGAAGTAGGCGAGTGCGGCGGCGAGGTCGTCCTCGGCAAACAGGTTGACCGTACGGAGTTTGCCGTCGGCGCTGCCGTAGACGCCGATGAAGGCGAGCCCGATCCAGTAGTCGCCAGCACCGCCCAGCGTCCACATCGAGCCGGCGAGGACGCACGCATCCTCGTTCGCGGCGTGGATGACGCTGTACACGGGTGCGCCCCGCAGCGTCTCGTCCTCGTCGCGGACGTGGAACAAGGCGAGACCGTCCTCGCGGTCCATCGTGCCGTAGCCCAGCGGGCGGTGGTCGACCATCGTGAAGTCATCGTGCGTCAGGCGTGTCTGGCCGACGACGTCGCTGTTGCGATGCGCGTCCAGCCACTGCCGGATCGACTCCGGCACGACATCGGCCGCAGAGGTCTCCAGGGCGGTTTGTTCGAAGGTGTTCGTCGCGGCGTGCAGGTCGCACTGTTCGAAGAGGGTGACCCGGACGATCCGGTCGTGTTCGTCGATTTGCTCGACCGACCAGTGTGAGTTCTCGATCCGGGTGAGCGCGAGGCGGTCGCCACGCACGGCGATGGTCTCGCGCTGCGTCACCCCGTACCCGAGCGTCGCAGGGTCGACGGTGCCGCTGCGCAGGTCGCCGAGGGTGACGGTCGTGCCGTCGATCAACGTGGCCGTGAAGTCGTCGGCGAGCAGACAAAGGACGTCGCCCGGTTCGCCGCATCGGGCCAGGGTGTTGGCGAGGCCGCCGGCGACCACTGCGTTGTTCACCATCGGGTCGGCGATGGTCTCGGCCGCCCACCGGCCGGCCAGCGCACGAGCGAGGTGCTCCTGATCGTGTTGAAAGTGGTCCATCTGAGCGATCAATCCGCTCGCTGGCAGCAATCGCTTGACGGTGACGAAGCGATCCACCAAGTCACCGCCGTGGCGATCGGTGAACTGGAGTCGGGAGTCGAGGAGCACCCCGGTCGGGCCTGCGAGCTCCACCCGTTTGTTGGTGAAGAGCGCCTCGCCGTCGTACCCGGTGATCGTTGCGAGACCGGCAGCGACGCCGGCTCGGTCCAACTCGCCCCAGCTGATCGCTCGATGCGTCGTCGACACGACGTAGGGCGCCAGAGTGCTCAGCGCCCTGGCGAGATCGCGGTCGTTCGCGGCGTCGAAATAGGTCAATGTCGCTTGCAACTGGGCGGCGTCGAGCGGCGACAGGTCCTCTATGTACCACGCGTCCAGCTGGTCGAACGCGGCGCGCAGGGCGGTGAGGTCGTACACGGCGGCCTCGGTCAGCAGGCCCTCGGTACTCCAGCGGGTGAGCAGGAGGAACTCGAACTCGAAGTCTTGATCTCGGTAGATCCACACGTGTCGCTGCAGCACCAACGAGTCGCCTCGGACCCCCATTGTTTCGGCGCTCATCGAGACCGGCTGGTCGGTGTAGGCGTGGCTGACCTCGGAGCGGCCCCTGTACGACCCGCCGGTGAGCGAGCGATGGCTCACCCAGACGACGTCGTCGTCGAGGCACGCTGCCCATTCGTCGAAACGGTCGGCTGATCGGAGATCGATCGCTCGCCGCATCCAGCGATCGGCGTCGTTCCAGGGCTCGTCGTCCGGGGTCGGCAGGGCCTCGCTGAGCGCCGGGGCGCTGCCGTCGAGTTCGTGGAAGCGGGCCGTGGCGGCGTCGAGATCGTCCTCCGGGAACAGTTCGAAGCTCGTGAGGAGACCGTCTCGCAGCCCGAGCACGGAGAGATTGACCACGCTCTCCCAGAGGTGGCCGGAGGTCGAGTCCGTGATGGCGGCGACCTTCCAGACCTGGGCTCGTGCGCTGCTGGCGGATACGCATTGAACGACCATTACGTCGAGGGCGTCGGGACCCCACGCGAACGTCGCCAGGAACCCGTCACGGTCGGATGCCGGGAATCCCAGTGGGCGGTGGTCCTCGACGCGGAACTCGTCGGCTAGGAGCGCTCGCATTGCCGCTTCCTCCCGGTTCCGCATGGCCCGGTTGGCGCGGAGGACGGTAGCGCTCACGTCGTCGACGTCGAGCTCCTCCCAGCGATCCTCGATGGCGTTCGCGGCCTTGGCGATGCTTGCGAACTGACGCACACGTTGCAGGTGGCCGGTGTCGTCGACTTCTTCGACGGACCAGTGACCGGTGCCGTCGTCGAATCCGACGTACAGCATTGCCAACCGGTCTGTGAGCACAGACATGATTCGTCGGTCGACGACTCCGTAGCCGAGCGCTCTCGGTTCGACCGTGCCCGTGCGGAGGTCGTCGAGGGTGACGGTGGTGCTGTCGGTCAGGGTGGCGGTGAAGTCGTCTGCGAACAAGGCGAGGAACTCGTCGAGTGAGGCGGTCCGCGCCCGGGCGTTCGCCACGCCACCCGTCCGCACGGCGGTGTTCGGCGCAGGGATCACGGCGTCGATCTCCGCCCGAGCGACATCGAAGCAGGCGAACGCCTCGTCGAATTCACCATCGGCGAACTGGTCAATCCGAATGGTCAGGCCGGTCGCTGGCTCCCAACTCGCAACGATCAAATGGTCATTGACGAGCTGCCCGGCTCCGGCTGTCGTGGCGATCAGACGGTTGCTGTGGCACCGCTGGGTCGATGACCGACGCCACTCGCGTTGCATCAGCAGGATCTGCGAGTCGGAATTTTCGGTCAACGTTCGCATCCGCTCACGGAAATCATCGAACCGCGAGTCGTGGCCCCAACCGATCAGGTGGTGGTCGGCCACCACCAAGCTGGGGTGGCAAAACCGCATGATCTGATCGAGGTCTCCGACTCGGATCGCTTTCATGAATCGTAGGTTGAAGGCCTCCTCGGCCCCGTCGCTCGGGTCGAGCGTGTCGAGATACAGCCGATCCAGCTCGGCGATCGCCGCCCGCAGGTCGTCTGTCTCGAAGACGATCTTGATCAGCTGCAGCCCCCCGGACCAGCGGCTGATGACCAGCGAGTCGAGCCGCGGGCCGGTGGGGTCATCTCGGCGCGTCCAGTTCATCTCCGAGAGCACGAGATCGTCGCCTCGCGCAGCAATCGTGGTTACATCGCACGACATCGGCCCCATGGTCTCGCCAACGGCCTTCATCTGCTCGACCACGTCGGCCCTGTTCTCGATGATCATGCGCACACCCGAGCGAAGGTCGGCTCCTCGCACGTCGTCGTCCAGCATCGCTTCCCACGCCTCGAGGTCTCCTGACGTGAGCAGCTGAGTGTTCTTGCGGAACAACCGGTCCGCTTCGTTCCACGGCTCGTCCGATGGTTCGGCGGGCGACCCTTGGGCGTGTGAGTTACTTGCTGTCTCTGCGGGAAACGGGGTTGACTTCGACGCACCGGCAGTGAGCTCGACGCTGACAGTCGCGCCCTTCTGGGCGAAGAGCTTCCGTGCGGCCGACGCAGAGCTGTGGGCGCCGCCGTCGTCACCCGCTGCCGCGCGCACTCGGGCCAGGGTCGAGAGGGCGTTGGCGTGATCGAAGACGAGGTCGGTGCCGGTCGCCAAGCGGACCGCTTCGTCGGCCAGGGCGAGCGCCCTGCCGACGTCGCCACGGGCGGTCAGGATCTCCGCCTGCGCGGATCGTGCGGTGATGGCGGTCTGCAGGTTCTGGCCAGCGAGCGCGTAGCTTTCGGTGGCGAGGTCGTCGGCCTCGCCGAGGTGTCCCTGCAGCAGGAGCGCGCGAGCGAGGTGGGCGGCGGCCTGGCCGGCGTCGGCGCCGATCCCGAGCTGGCCGAGCCCACCGAACGCGTCGCGCAGATGCGGCACCGCTGCCGCCGGATCATCGGCGAGCAACTCGACGATCCCCGCGTACAGGCTCGTCTCGAGTAGCCCGTGGTCGAGGCCGAGTTCGAGGCTGGTGGTCCTCGAAGCGTCCAGTAGCGATCGAGCCGTTTCGAACCGGCCGCGCATCGCTTCGAGCACCGCCTGGCATCGCGACGACGTGGCGACGACCGCCGGAGAGTCCGCAGTGATTCGCGAGAGGCGCATGACGTCGAGGCACCGCCCGCCAGCGCGGGCGACCGGGCTCGGACCCCACAGCGCAGCGACCGGCGCACTGCTGAGCACGGTGGTGATGCGTCGTCGATCGTTGGCAGCGCGCGCCGCCGTGAGCGCGAGATCGAGTTCGGTCTCGGCGGCACCAACCTGACCGAGCCGGGCGAGTGCGCCCGCGCGCACGATGCGGGCCTTGGCCAACCCGGCCCGATCGCCGAGCGTCTCGAATTGGGCGGCGGCCTCTTCTGTCTGTTCCGTCGCCTGCTGCAACCCGGTCGGGTCGGTCATCACGGCGAGCTGAGCCGTGAAGCATGTCGCCCATGCAGCCAGTCGGGCATCGCCCTGTGCCCGCCCACCCAGACGCTTAACGAGTGCGACGCCGGTCGTTGTGTCACCCGCCGACAGCACCGACTCACACGCGAGCACCAGCAGCTCCGAGAGCGAGTCGGCGTCTTCAGCGAGACACTCGATGGCCCGCCGACTGAGACCCGCCGCTGCCGACAGGTCGTCACGCTCCAAAGCCCGGGTGGCGGCGACGTGCAGGAGCCCGGCCGCCCGCTTGCCGGCCTCGGTGGTGATGGCGTCGTCGTCGCCGAGCTGGCGCCGGTAGAGCCGTGCCTGTTCGAAGTGGTAGGCGGTCGCCACCTCGAACTCACCCACGAGCCCCGAGGCGGTTCGGTCCATCCAGTCGCCGACGCGCAGGTGGAGTTCGGCCCGAGCGCCCTTCAGCAACCGCCGGTACGCGGCATCACGGATGAGGACGTGATGGAAGCGAACGATCGGCTCGTCGCCCCAGTACGTGCCGGTCGGTTCCACCTGCTCCTTGCGGCGCAGCCGTTCGAGGACCACTTCGAGATCGCGCCGGCCGATCTCCGGCACCAACTCGACGAGCGCGCCCAGTGGGAACTCCGGCCCGATCACCGACGCCCGCTCCAGCACCCGGCGCTCGACCGGCGGGAGGCGCTCGACGCGGGTGGCCAGCAGCGACTGGATGGTCGGCGGTACCTCGACGGCGTCGAGGTCGACGGCCAGCTCCCACCGATTCTCGAGCTGGGCGAGGACGCCGTCGTCGACGAGCATGCGGATCAACTCACGTACGAACAGTGGATTGCCATCGGTCGAACTCGGCAGCTTGGCCGTCAGCTCGGCGGGAAGGGCGCCGCCACCGAGCAGCTCGGCCGCGAGGAGTTCGGTCGCCGCCGCGTCGAGCCCGTCGAGCGACACGACAAGCGCCACTCGACGACCCGTCTCGGTGAGAGCGGGTCGGATCTCGCGCAGTTCTGGTCGGGCGAGCCCGACGATCAGGACCGGCGCCGCCTTGGACCACTCCGCAAGATGCTCGAGCAGATCCAGGAAGAGTGGCTCGGCCCACTGGATGTCGTCGATCACTAGCACGAGTGGTCGGCGACTGCCGAGCATCTCAACCAGGCGACGCACGCCAAAGAACGCATCCTCCGTCGAGCGCGGTCTGGCGGTGCCGACGAAGCCGCCGAGCAACTCGACGACCCGATCGGCGTCCGATTCGCCTCCGACCAGATCGCGTAACGCGGCGACGATCCGCTCCGGAGTATCACCATCATCGAGCCCCGCGACCTGCTGGAGGAGGTCCACCACTGGAGCGAACGTCGCCGTGCCGGCCCGCTCGCACCTGATCTCCACGATGTCGGCCGCGCCACTCGTGGCATTGCCGAGCTCGCGAGCCAGCCGGGTCTTGCCGACACCCGGCGATCCGATGACCGTCGCCAGCCGGGCCTGGGAAATCGCCAGCGTCTCGTCGAACAATGCCCGCAGCCGGCCGAGCTCGTTGTCACGCCCGATGAAGGGCGTCGAGTCGGGCTGCCCGAAACCGCCGATGGCGAACCCGCTGCCGTCGTCGGCCAGCACGAGCTGGAACGTGGCAAGCCCGTCGCGCTTGCCCTTGGCCGTCACCTCGACGAGAGGCTCGTAGCCGACGGTCGACCGGGTGAGCCGCCACGTCTCTTCGCCGACCAGCACCTGGCCCGGCGTGCACGCCGACTCGAGCCGGGCCGCCGTGTTGAGCACGTCGCCGACGAGATCGGCATCGTTGTCGTCGATCACGACCTCACCGGTGTTGATCCCGACCCGTAGGCCGACTTCGACGCCGTAACGCGTCCCGATGTGATCACGAACCGGCTCGAAGCCGCGCTGCAGGGCGGCACCGGCGGCGACGGCGCGGTCGGCGTCGTCTTCGGCCACCTCGGGAACCCCGAACAGGGCCATCACACCGTCGCCGATGAACTTCGCGACCGTGCCGCCGTTGCTCTCGATCACCGACTTCGCCATCGCGTGGTACCGGCCCATCGCTTCTCGGGCCGACTCGGTGTCGACGCTCTCGGCGAACGCGGTGGAGCCGACCAGGTCGCAAAAGAGCACGGTGACGGTCTTGCGAACCGCATCGGAGTCGGAAGGGGTTGCGACCGGTGCCTGCGTCGGGGCGCCACCTGCCGCGGCCGAGGTCCCGCAGCCGTTGCAGAAGCGGGCGTCGGGGCTGAGCTCACGGTCGCAGGCCGAGCACCGGACGGCGAGCGCCCCACCACAGGCGTCGCAAAAGCGTGAGCCGGCCCTGTTCTCGCGCCTACACCCCTGGCACTCCAAGCTCGATCCTCCCAACCCCGAGCGTCAGTCTCGCCGATTGAGGTGCCCAGTGCCAGGACGAAAGCCGAAATGCGCATCACCGATCGTTCCTGATCGGAGATCTGAGCGACCGCCGAGGGTCGGTCCACCGCCGACGTCAGGACAGGTGGCCCCTGTGGGTACGGCGTGGGTGTGGAGGCGGGCGTTGCCGACGCTGTACCGTGTGGGCCGACATTTGGGGGTCGAAGTGGCCATCAGGGTGATCGTCGAGTTGAAGGCAAATCCGGGTCAGCGGGATGAACTCATTAGTCTGATCGAACGAATCAGGTCGGACGGGCCGCCGATACCCGGATCGCTCGGCGCGACCTTCTACAAGTCAGTCGATGATCCCGACATGCTGGTCGAAATCGCCGACTGGGTGTCGGCGGACGCGCTGGCAGCCGTCATGACAGTGGCCGAGACGTCTGGTGCGTTTGCGCCGATGTTCGAGCTTCTGGCTGCCCCGTTCAGAGTCACGACGGTCGAACCGCTGGGCTGAACTCGGGCGACTCGCCGGGCTGGCCGGGGTCGACTGGCTCGGCGGAAGGCCGCCGTGCGGCCGTTCGTCGCCGACCTGACGGCCACACCCAGTGCGCTAACTTTTCTTTTCTTGCCCCGGGCCCGGTCAAGAGCACGGGGACACGCCAGTCACGCGACGGGCTTTGTCCGAGAAGGAGGCAGCTATGACGACGTTCGTCCTGGTCCACGGCGGGTTCGGAAGCCCCGCCGAGCTGGCACCGGTGATCCCCGAGCTCGAGGCGCTCGGCCATACCGCATTCGCCGTCGACCTACCCTGCACGGACCCTGCTGCCACGCTCGAGGACTACGCCCAAGCTGTGGTCGACGCCATGATCGGACTCGATCCGCCGATCGTGGTCGTTGGCCACTCCGCGGGCGGTGCGACGATCTCGCTGGTGCCCAACCTGACACGCGTCGACGGCTTGGTCTATGTGACCGCCTTCGTTCCCGAGCCGGGGCGCTCGATCTGGGACATTGGCGGCCCGGAAGTCCGCGAGACCATCCTGGCCATCTCGCGCGATGACGGCAACGGCTGCCGGTCATTCGACCTGGAGCTGTTGGCGTCGACTGTGCCACCCGAGGAGCGAGACCCGTATCTCGCGAACCTCAGCGCCACGCAGCGTCCGCAGGGTTGGGCGGCCATGGAGCAGCCGTGGCCTGGTCGGTCGTTCCCCGACGTGCCGTGCACCTACGTCCTCTGTACGGAGGACAACGTCTTGCCGCCAGCAACCCAGCGGGAGATGGCGACCCGTTTGGGGGTGGTGCCCGTCGAGATCGCCTCGGACCATGGGGTCTTCGCGATCCGCCCCCACGACCTCGCAGCGCTGATAGCGGGTTAGGTCGATCCACCCCGTCAGCCTCATGTCGTGGCCTGGCATGGGCGAAGTAGAACGCTCCTGTCGCTGCGCTCCCGCTCGATCAGGTGGACGAAATGTTCGATCTGGGTGTCGAGATGCGCCGCGAACGCGCCCGCCGGGAGGGCCCAATGCTCAGCGAGTCGGCCATCGAAGCGGTCGTCGATGCGTGGCTGTGCTCCCGACCCTCTGCGCCCATCGGCGACAGCGCAGGTACTGCGTGCACCTGGCCGCGCCAATGACGGTTCTTCTCGACTCGTTGGCTGCTGCGGCCGACGACCTGAGCGATCTGCAACGGCCGTTCGCACTCGTTGGTGGATTGGCCGTTTCTCTGAGGGCCGAACCGCGGTCACCCGCGATGCCGATCTCGTCGTGTCCGTTGGCGCAGACGACGTCGCTGAGTCAACAATCAACGACTTACTCGCTCGCGGGTACGTCGTCGAGGTCGTTGTGGAGCAGCAGGCTCTCGGTCGGCTCGCGACCGCGCGCCTTCGCTCGCGCGTGCCCGGCGGTGTCATTGTCGACCTTCTGTTCACTTCCAGCGGCATTGAACCAGAGATCACCCAAGCCGCCGAAGTACTGACAGTTGCGCGGGAACTGCGCATGCCGGTGGCACGCACCGGCCACCTGATCGCGCTCAAGCTGTTGTCGTCCGATGGGGATCAACGCCGACAGGATCTGGTCGATCTTGACGAGCTCAAGGCCGTCGCCAGTGCCGACGACTGGACGCTTGCGGCCAGGGCGTGCACCATGATCGTCGAGCGCCGCTTTCACCGAAATCGTGACCTCCCGCAACTGCTAGCAAACCTTCAGGATCAAGGCGGTCGAAGGTAGTCGGAGGTGGTTTTCGACCAAGCGTGAGGGTCAGCAGCCCAGGGCGTACGCCATTGCTGAGCAGACGCGCTGCATTGTGGCGTCGTCCAGTTCGCCGACTCGATGCGAGAGAAGCGTTTGCGACACGGTGTGTACGCCATCACAGTTCACTGCCGACTCTCGTTCGAGTCCCATCGTGCTGGCCTGCAGCAGCACCTCGGCGCCGATGCCGCGGATGCTGGTAGTGATCTCTGCAACGGTGACAAGTGCTCGTACGTCGATGACTTCGGTACGCGTGAGTACGAGCACGGGACGGTGCTTGCGGCCGACCTGTGCCATCCAAATCTCTCCACGTGTCATTCGTCGCTCCAAGCCTCGGCATCGGACCAGAACGCATCCGACTTCTCGGGTATTCGCTGATAGGCCAAACGGTCCGCCTTGGCCAGCGCTTCACGTACTGCAGCAGCGACGCCTTGTCGCGCCGCCAATGAGATGTTGATGTCGAGCTGTCGGGCCTGATCTGCCAGGGAGTTGTCGAGTGTGAACGTCGTACGAGTCGTCGTCATGCAGCGAATGCTAGCAAGTAATGCTATCACTATGCGATGGCGCGTGAAGCCGCGTCACCGCCACATGGTCGTGCGAGTTCAGGTCCCGCTACCGGGGTCGGCGGCTGCGCCGTTGGGCTCGGTTCAGGGTTGGCTGAACTGGCGGGGTGGACTCGGGCCGATCGAGGCGGCGCACAGAGTGTGCGTGGCACTCGCAATAAGCGCTCTCCGGGAGGAGCACCTGCAGTACCTGGCCGGGTCGGGGGAGTGCGCCATAGCGATTCGCCCACATGCCGAAGTAGTCGCCGTGGAGGTGATTCTTGTGCACTTCGACGCAGCGCACCCCCTGGGTCGATGGCTGATCGAGAGCGGATCGCCCGTTGTCGGCGATGCCTTTGGCGATTTCGTTGAGCAGCCCATGCTGGATGTCGCGGTCCACGTCGAGGACGATGAGCTCGGGATGGCCGAAATTCTCGACGAGCCCGATGGTGTAGCTGAACGCAAGGTCGTCGTCGCTGACCTGGACGACCGCCCAGCCGTAGATCTTGACCTTCAGGTCGAACGCCTGCATGACTGTTTCGTGGGAGTAACCATCACATTGGAGACACATGTGGGCATCATGGACGAGGGGTGTCACAGAGATGATGAGCGTGCCACGCTGATGCAGGATCGCGACCTGTGTGTCCAAATCGAGGAGTGTCATATCGGCCCGACGGACTGATCTGTGCAGCTAGTGTGCGGCAGGTTTCAATGCTCCGTACGGGACTGAGGGGGTGTCGACTTGGCCGGTTCTGGGCTGGTCACGATCTTGTTCACGGATCTCGTGGGTTCCACCGCGCTTGCTCAACAGCTTGGCGACACTGCGGCGGATGCTGTTCGTCGTGATCACTTCGACCAACTGCGTCGGGCTGTCACCGCAACTGGGGGCACGGAGGTCAAGACCATTGGCGACGCGATGATGGTGTCGTACAACTCGGCGAGCGACGCCATCGCTGGAGCTGTGGCGATGCAGCAGCGGGTGCATGGCCACAACACAGACGGTGCGTCCGCCGTGCAGATGCGTGTGGGCATCAGTGCCGGTGATGCCTCGTTCGAGGACGGCGATTGGTTCGGTACGCCCGTTGTCGAGGCATCGAGGCTCTGTGGCGCCGCGCAGGGCGAGCAGATCCTGGTGACCGACATTGTGCGCGTGCTGGCCGGTTCCCGCGCCGGATATCAGCTGTTGCCCGTTGGCCAAATCGACGGCAAGGGCCTTGCCGCGCCGATGACCGCGTGTGAAGTGCAATGGGAGCCGATCGCCATCGCTGGCGGGGGCCGGCTGGAGGTGGCGCTGCCGCCTCAGGTCGAGCAGGGTGACGTGTTCGGATTCGTCGGACGAGGGGAGCAGAAGGATGCTTTGTGGGGGGCCTGGAAGACGGTCACTTCGTCTGGCCGACTGGCAGTCTTCATCGGCGGCGAGCCTGGCATCGGCAAGACCCGCCTCGTCAAGGAGCTCTGCCGAGAAGCACACGATCAGGGTGGTGTGGTTCTGTGGGGTGCATGCGACGAGGAACTTGCGCTGCCCTATCAACCGTTCG
Organism: Ilumatobacteraceae bacterium; assembly: GCA_031428795.1. Taxonomy (GTDB): domain Bacteria; phylum Actinomycetota; class Acidimicrobiia; order Acidimicrobiales; family Ilumatobacteraceae; genus UBA668. Next base: position 18,947 of record JANOYI010000002.1, read on the forward strand.
TCGAGGCGTTCCACTGGCTCGCTGATGCATTGCCACCCGATGTTCTGCGTGAACTGGCCGGCTCACTCGGCGGTGAGCTGCTGCCGCTGATCCCCGACCTTGCCAAGCGAATCCCGGGTCTCGAGCAGCGCCTCAGCGATGACGCCGAGGCCGAGCGTTATCGGTTGTTCGAGGCAACGGCCGAGCTACTGCGTGACCTTTCGGCGAGAGAGCCCGTGTTGTTGGTACTCGACGATTTGCATTGGGCGCGCAAACCCACGTTGTTGTTGCTGCGGCACCTGCTCAAGTCGTCGGCGTCGATGAACGTGCTCATCGTCGCGACGTACCGCGACACAGACCTCGACCGTACTCATCCGCTGTCGGAGATGCTCGCCGACCTGCGTCGGCAGAACGGTGTCGAACGATTGATGTTGCGCGGACTCGACGAGTCGGGTGTTCAACAGTTCCTGGCGAACACCGCCGGCCACGACCTCGACGACCGAGGCGTCGCCCTCGCGCAAGCGATCGCTCGCGAGACCGAAGGCAACCCGTTCTTCGTCGGCGAAGTGCTCCGTCACCTCACCGAGTCAGGTGCACTGGTCTACCGCGACGGTCGCTGGAACTCGGATAAGCAACTGGCCGACATCGGCATTCCGCAAGGTGTGCGCGAGGTGATCGGTCGTAGGTTGTCGAACCTCGATGGCGCAGCCAACGAGGTCCTCGCGACTGCCGCGGTGATTGGGCGTGACTTTGAACTGCGCACGCTGAGCGCTGTTGCCGGAGGCTCCGATCGAGTATTGGACGCTCTCGGATCGGCCGAAACGGCTGGCCTCGTCGAGGCGGTCAACGGGCGCCCGGGCGTGTACCGCTTCGCGCACGCACTCGTGCGCTCAGCGCTGTACGACGAGCTGCCGACGAGCCGCCGGTTGCGGCTTCACCGAGATGTCGGGCTCGAGCTCGAACGCGAGGGTGATGATTCGTCTCGGATCAATGAGCTAGCCCGACACTTCACCGAGGCCGCGGCGCTCGGCGAGATCGACAAGGCCGTCCGTTATTGCCGCAAGGCGGGTGAGGCGGCGAATGATGACCTGGCATTCGAGGAAGCGGCCGCACACTTCGAGCACGCGCTCGAGTCACTCGCCCTGCAGTCGCCCGTAGATGAACGCGTTCGCGCTCATCTACTTTTCGCCGCCGGCAACGCGCTTCACCAGATCAGCGATCCGCGAGGTCGTGAGCTGCTCGGCGCTGCGGAGGAATCTGCCCGTTCACTCGACGACATGCCGCTGCTCGCTCAGGTTCTGATCGGAACGTCAGCCGATGTCATGACGCGCAATGCGGCCGAAGTCGACGAGCGCATCGCCGGCTTGTACGAGCAGGTCCTCGCGCGCAGCGATGAGATACCCGCCGATCTCCGCGCTCAAACGATGGCTGCGTACTCTCGTGAACTGTTCTGGGGCCCCAATCTGGAACGACGTCGTCAGCTGTGCGAAGACGCGCTCGACATCGCCCGGGCGACTGGCGATGTGCGAGTGCTGGCTGAGGTGCTGCACAGCGTCAACCTCATGATCGATCTGACCGAGCCCAGCGGCTTCGACCAATTGCTGGCGTACTCCACCGAGATGGTTGAAGTGGCAGCCGGAGTCGATGATTCGCTCGTCTGTACTGCGCTCACATCGAGGTTTGTCGTCAACATGTGCCGGGGCTTTGTCGATCTCGGCGACCGCGATCTCGTGCAGGCCGAGCTGCTCGCCGAGCGGCTGCGCATCCCGCAGCACATCGCACGAACCAAGCTCCACCGCAGCGCGATGGCGCTGCTTGCCGGTCAGCTCGACGACTGCGAGCTGCTCCTCGCCGACTACGAAGGCTTCTGTGCGCGGGAGCAGGTCGGCGGATCCGCGGCCGGTGCTGGAGGTGTTCGCTACCGGCTGCAGTACGAACGCGGCGACCTTGATGGTCTCGAGGACTTCTTGGGATTACTCATCGAGGCCCAGCCATTAGTGCCGGTGTGGCGCATGGCTCTGTGTGGCGTGTATCTCCAGTCGGATCGCCTCGAGCTGTGCCGACCGCACGTCGAAGCGATCGGCGCCGACGACTTCGCAATCGTTCCGCGTAACCAAGCGTTCCTCATCACCTGCTCCAGCGCGGCGCGCTTCGCCGCCGAAGTTGGTGTCCTCGACGTTGCCGAGGCCGCCTACAGCCACGCGTCACCATTCGACGGTGTGTTCCCGTACTCCGGCGCAGCCTTCGAGTACCCGGTGGGCGTGGGCGTCGGAGCAGCGGCCGCCGCGCTGGGATGGTACGACCTCGCCGAGCAGCACTACGCCAACGCGTTTGCTTTGTGCGAGCGGGCCGGAGCGCCGACGTACCTCACCGCGACCCAGGTTCACTGGGCAGAGATGCTCCTCAGTCGCGATGCTCCTGGCGACGCTCAACGTGCTCACGGTTTGGCGGCATCTGCTCGTGAGACCGCCCGACGACTTGGCCTTGCCTACATGTTGAGGAGGGCTGACCGGGTCTTGGCCAGTTAAGAGTGCAGTTCATCCGATGCAGGGTTCGCTTCTCGCTGGAGACCGGCTTTCTGAATGTGTGTCGGATGAGCACGCGCCGAGACTCGGAGAAGAACTGCAGCTAGCGTTTGCGGCGATGACACAACTCGGACGACGGCAGTTCCTCGCCACACTCGGCGCCGGCATCGTCGGCATGACGGGTGCGCTGGCCGCGTGCTCGAGCGCAGACGGCAAATCTGCTTCGACGCCCCCCACGGTGGGCAATACCGACGGTGTGCTAGCCGGTTTGACGCTCGAGGTCCGAAGGGACCCTGGTTGAGGCTGTTGCGAAGCGTGGGTCGGGTACCTGCGATCGAACGGTGCCGCAGTCGAGATGACGGATGATCCGGAACGAGCGGCGTTTCGAGCCTCGCTGGGCATTCCGGACAGCGCGGCGGGGTGCCACACGGGAACGGTCGATGGCTACGCAGTCGAGGGGCACGTGCCAGCGGAAGCGATCCGCCGTCTGGTCACGGAACGCCCCGACGCCGTCGGACTTGCGTTGCCTGGTATGCCTGGCGACTCGCCCGGAATGGGCGGAGACGAATCGGGCTGGGCAGGTCAACCGGTGGTACTCGTGAACACAGATGGCTCGCTCACAGATTTCTCGTACTGAGGCCGTTGCGCCGAGCGGCAGCGAGGGGGAAGAATTGCGGGATGGGTATCTACCGCACGCGAGTTCTGCCACGCATCATGAACGCGGCGATGAGCTCGGACGAGAACCGAGAGATTCGTGCCCGCGTCTGCAACGGCCTGGAAGGCACCGTCGTGGAGATCGGTTTCGGGTCCGGCCTGAACGTGCCGTTCTACCCGGCGGCCGTTCACACGGTTCACGCTGTGTGACCACCTGTTTGGTCGGTAGTGCCCGTCGTGACGAGCGTCGCGGCGGGGGCTAGGGTTCACGCGCGATGAAGCAGTTCGGCCGCCGGCACTTCTGCGCCACACTCGGCGGTGGCATCGTTGGGTTACGGCTACGCGGTCGAGGGGCACGTACCGGCTGAGGCGATCCGACGGCTCGTCACGCAACGCCCCGACGACGACGGGCTTGCGCTGCCCGGCATGCCCGCTGACGCCCCGGGAATGGGCGGCGACACACCAAGTTGGGCAAATCAACCGGTGGTACTCGTCAACCGCGATGGGTCGCTCACGGACTTCTCGTACTGACGCGCCCGTGTCGCTAGCTTCTGGGCCAGACGCATCGTGTCGATCCCAGCCGAGCCAAACGCGTTATTCTGTTGCTGCCGCGCTACTGCGGCTCGCCCGCTCTGGACCCTGGTTGGCGCTCCGACATGCGAGTTGCAGGAGCGCGAATGAATGTAAGCGAACGGACTGCGGCAGGTTGCAGCGAGTTGCTATTACCTGCCGCACATCATTGGTCCGCCAAGTCCCGGCGGAGACCTGTGGCGACGGCTGTCGATCTCATCGCTGCTCGGCCGCCAGCCAGCACGACGCGCGACAGTGCGGTGATCGGACCGGGGGGTGCACCGTCGACGAGGTCGTTCCAGGACAGGGCCCACACCGGTGCGACGAGCCTGCCCATCCCCGGCATCGTCAGCGCTCGCGCCAGCACGGAGACGCGAGCCGGAGATCCGGAAATGGCAGCGTGGTGGAGCGGCGATGCGAATGCGGCGAATCGGCCTGGACCGGCGTCGAGGAAGTGGCGATAGTGCGCTGCAGCAGTGCCAGGACTATGCAGGATCAGCGCTGCGGCCGCGGCTGCAGTCGTCATTGCTGGCGCGATGCCTTCGCCCTGCAACGGATTGACGACGCCGGCAGCGTCACCGACGAGGAACGTACGATCTCTAGCGGCGACGGTGCCCACGACGCCCATCTTCAACCAACCGCCGAGGCGGCGACCGTCGACTGCGGCGGTCAACAACCCGATGTTGCGCAAGTGGTCGCAGAATGCGTCGAACTGCGCGACTGCTCTCGACCCGGAGGCCCGATGAGCTCGCACACCGAGACCCAGCCCGATGTTCGCCCGACCATCGCAGCCAGGGAAAACCCAGCCATATCCAGGGAAACCGCGTCGAGGACCGTCGTCCCACAGCACGATCGCAGGCCGGTCAACCACCTGGTCGACGTAGGTTCTCTGCGCGAATCCCCACAGCACTCTGTTCGTGTCGATGAGGCCGGCAGCGAGACCCACCCCGCTGGTTGCCCCATCCGCTGCGACCACCACATCTGCCGAGAGCCGTCGGCCATCATCGAGTTCGACGACGCCGTCACGAGCGGACACCACGCGGCCTGTCACCGGCTCCGCTCCGGCGTTGATCGCCTGGTCGCGCAACCAGGCATCGAAACGCGCGCGCGGTATTGCGAGGCCATGACCGGGAAACGTTCGACCGGCTCGTGCGGGGAGGACCACTCGCCGACCGGTGGGTCCAACGACGATCATCTCCCCCACTTGTCGCCCCGCTGGTGGTGTCAGGCCGAGCGAGTCCATCAACGCCAGGGCCCGCGGCCCGATCAGGTCTCCGCACGCCTTGTCGCGCGCGAATGTCGCTTTGTCGATCAGCGCAACACGTGCGCCGCCCCGAGCCAAGACGAGCGCCGCAGTACTGCCAGCAGGCCCGGAGCCGACCACGACGGCGTCGAACCTCGCAGGCGTCACGATTCGTCCGATGCTGTCATGGGTCACTCCTTGCCTCGAAGGTATCGGGCATGACCGCTCATCCGGTCCGACCGCAACCAACGAAATTCGCGCAACGACTGTTCGCTGGTTTGCCCGATCACTACGACCGGCTCGCCGCCATACTTTCGCTCGGCCAGGATCGTCGCTGGCGTCGCGAAATGATCGACCACATCGCGCCAGCACTACCTGCAACTGTGCTCGACGTCGCCACCGGGCCGGCAGGGGTCGCCCTTCAATTGGCAGACCGCACCAACGCCACCATCACCGGTATCGATCTCAGCGACGACATGCTGGCCCGGGGACGACGGAACGTGATTGCTGCGCAGCGGGAAGATCGCATTCAACTCGTGCGCGGTCAAGGCGAGCAGCTTCCCTTTGCGGACCGCTCGTTCGACGCGCTGACGTTCACCTATCTACTGCGTTACGTCGCCAACCCGGCGGCCACAATCGGGGAGCTGGCCCGCGTCGTCCGGCCGGGCGGCACGATGGCCAGTCTTGAGTTCGCTGTTCCTTCCCACCGATTCTGGCGTTGGTGGTGGGTGGGCTACACGCGCCTTGTACTCCCCGTGGCCGGAGCCGCGTTGGGAGGTCGGGCGTGGTTCGACGTCGGCCGCTTCCTCGGGCCCAACATCACGGATCACTACCGTCGCTTCACGGTCGACGACACCATCTCCGCGTGGCACGCCGCCGGATTCATCAACGTCGGAATGCGACGGATGAGCCTCGGCGGCGGACTCATCGTGTGGGGTCAACGACGCGCGGAGACGGCTGAGCCCGATGAAACTGGCCAACGGTGACCGAACCGTCGAGCGCGCTGCCCCCGGCCTTCTACGCCGTGTCCCGAACTGCCGGTCGTAGTGCCGTGGCCGATTGGTGGGTTTTGCTTCACGCCCCCTACACGCTCTGGCACCTCTCGTACGTCGGAGTGGGAGCAGCCCTCAGCCCAGAGTTCGACGGTCTTCGGTTGACCGCAACGTTGCTGGCGTTCTTCCTCGCTGTTGGCGTCGGAGCCCACGCGCTCGACGAATTGCATGGTCGACCGCTGCAGACCTCTATACCCGGTCCGGCACTGGTGGGCGTGGCGACCGTCAGTATCGCCGGAGCGGTCATACTCGGGATCGCTGGCATCCAGCGAGTCGGGCCCGGCCTCGCTGTGTTCATTGCAGTCGGCCTCATTCTCAACTGTGGGTACAACCTCGAATTGTTCGGCGGCCGATTGCACAACGACGTCACCTTTGCCGTTGCCTGGGGAGCCTTTCCAGTTCTCACTGCGTTCTACGCGCAAGCTGAGACCATCCGGCCCGCAGCCGTCGCGGCGGCAATTGGCGCGTTCTGGTTGTCGGTCGCTCAGAGGGCGTTGAGTACACCGGCGCGAACGCTGCGCCGGCGAGTCGCGATGATTGATGGCACCATCACCTACACGGATGGTCGCACCGAGTCGGTGTCACGTCGCACGCTGCTGAGACCCCTTGAGATTGCCCTGATGACGATGACGGTCAGCATCGTCGCCTTCGCAATTGCATTCATCGTCTATCGGGTTGATCAGGGGTAACTCTCCGCGATCAGCGCGCACCGTTCGGGTCGGCTTCATCATCGACTCGGGCTGACTGTGCTTCGCGACGGGCTCATCTCGGACGAGGTGCTCGCCGCGATGGTGATTGAGGGCGTACCCGATGAACGTGTCATCAACCAGGCAGTCGCGGTCGTTCAGGCGCTGCCCGAAGGTGAGGCGTTGGTCGCGGTGCAAGACCTGTCCCGCCGGTTCGAACTGGAAGCCGCTCGGGTCTCAGGCCTACAGGAGGTCGTCGGCGGCGAGCAGGCCACCGCAGCTGCACTCGACGGGCAGCCAACCGTTCGTCGATTCACTGTCGCCCGCCACCGGGACACTGAGCGTGACTCTCAGCTGAGACGCCCTCCGGTCTCTACGGCCACCTACCGGAGTTGTTGCAGGCCTGAGCGTGGTAGACGGCGACCGTTCCGTACTGAGTACGGAGGCTGTCGAGAAAGCGTCCTGTTAACGATGGCTGGATCACCCAAGGAGGGTCCCATGTCATCACATCATTATTTGCCACGTCGGCCGCGTTGGGCGGTCGCCGTTTTGGCCTTGGCGGTCACGGTTCCGCTGCTCGACGTCGCCCATGCGGCTGACCTTGGCGAGTGGGGCCCCGCAGTCAGCGTCGAGGCCGCAGGCGGGGGAGCCGACCCCAACCTGAACACCAGTGCACTCGAAGGCTGTCCGTTCCAGGCGCCTGACGGCCGCACGCTGTTCCTCGCCTCAAACCGAGGTGGTGGGGAGGGTGGCATCGACATTTGGATTGCTACTCGCACCTCACCCGACGACCCATGGAGCGATCCCGTGAACGCTGGGGTGCCCGTGAACTCAGGTGCTGACGACTTCTGCCCGACGATGTCGCGTGACGGTCGTCAGCTGTACTTCGTCAGCACGCGTTCCGGCGGCTGCGGCGGAGCCGACATCTACACCGCCCGGCGGCAGAGCGACGGCGTGTTTGGCGCTCTCGCGAACCTCGGCTGCGGGATCAACAGCGCCGGCGACGAAGCCAGCCCGTTCCCGCTCACGACTGCGCAGGGTGGGGTGCTGCTGTACTTCTCCAGCAATCGCGCTGGTGGCTTCAGCGCCACCGGCGACGGCAACGTTACCGGCGACAGCGACCTGTACCAGGCCCCGTTCCACGGTGGGGCGTTCGGCGCTCCGGTACTCGTGCCCGAGGTGAACTCGGCATCGACCGACGGCCAACCGAACCTACGCCGTGACGGGCTGGAACTGGTGTTCTTCAGTAATCGAGCCGGAGGCATCGGCCTGAACGACCTCTACAGCGCAACCCGCACTCGCCCCGGTGGCTGGGGAACGCCGGTCAATCTCGGCGCCAACGTCAATACCGCTGCGAACGAGACGCGACCGTCGCTGTCGTGGGACGGTCACACGCTGTACTTCGGCTCGACACGGACAGGCGAGGGGTCGAGCGACATCTACGTTTCCACCCGTTAGTGCGGGCGGACAAAGGCCGCTCGACGCGCTGTAATAATGGCGACATGAGCCTCGCCCTGCCGGCAGGTGTGGTGACGATCCTCCTCACCGAGGTTGTCGGCTCGGCGCGGCTCTGGGAATCTGCGCCGACCGACATGGATCAGTCCATGCACATCCACGATGGCATCGTTGCCGACGCGGTTGCGGCTGAGGGTGGCGTACTACTGAAGGCCCGGGATGAGGGCGACTCGACGTTCTCGGTGTTTGCCCGGGCCAGCGACGCCACCCGATCGGCGTACCGCATGCAATCGACTCTCTCGCACCAGGCCTGGCCGGCGAGCGCTCCGCTCCAGGTTCGAGTGGCGCTGCACGCCGGCGAGGCGTCAGAGCGAGACGGCGAGTATGTCGGGACCACCGTCAACCGCGCGGCTTCGTTGCGCACCGTGGCGCACGGCGGCGAAGTGCTGCTGAGCGCCGCAGTGGCGCAGCTGGTGGCCGATCACCTGCCGATCGACGTCACCCTGGATTCGCTGGGCCGTATCCGCCTCCGCGACCTCGACCGTATGGAGGAGGTCTTCGCGCTACGAGGTCCCGGCCTCAAGCGCCCACGCATCGAGATCCGCTCTCGCGGCGAGCCGGAGATCGATCGGCTGGCAATGGCCGGGGTGTCGCGACGAGAACGCGATGTGCTCGACGCTCTGGCCGAGCGCCTCACGAACGCCGAGATTGCTGCCCGCTTCAACGTGTCCGAACGCACCGTCGAGAGCCATGTGTCGTCGCTGCTCCGCAAGCTCGGCGGGAAGAGCCGAATCGAGCTCGCCGCGCGAGCGCGCGAGCTGCTGGCTGTGGCTGGCGCCCCGGAACTGCCGCCGATGCTCGAGATGAGCGTCAAGCGCTCTGGCTGCTTTGGCCGCGACCCGGAACGCGGCCTGCTGTTGGGTTGCTGGGAGGATGCTGCGTCAGGGCATGCTGCACTCGCTGTAGTGAGCGGCGAGGCCGGGATCGGCAAGAGTCGGCTCGTCGCCGAACTGGCGTCAGATGTGCACATCAGAGGGGGGCGAGTGCTGTATGGCGCTGCCACCGACGGAGCACAAAGCCCGTATCAGCCGCTCGCGGAAGCGCTGCGCGGTGTCGTTGAGGGGGCGTCGGAGAGCCAACTCCGCGCCGATGTCGGTCGCCATGCCGACGTGCTCACTCGGCTGATCCCCGATATCGCAACTCGCTTGGGCTCGAGCCGTGCTAGCGCCCGCCTCGACCCGCTTGCCGAGCGCCTGGAGCTTCACATTGGGATCGAGGAGCTACTCATCCGCAGTGCCCGTCGCCACCCGACGTTGCTCGTGCTGGAGGACCTCCATTGGGCGTCGCCAGCCACGCGCGACGCGGTCTTGCACCTCGCTCGCACGGTCGGCTCGGCACCGTTGCTCGTGCTGGTGACGACGCGCGACACTGCGCCGGATCTCGACGAGTCGTTGAACCGCTGGCTCGCCGAAGCAACCCGCCTACCGATGACCACGACGGTGCGATTGACAGGGCTCGACCTCGAAGCCGCGTCGGCGTTGATGGCCGATCTCGGGAGCCGGGTCGACCCCGGTCATGCACAACACATCACGGACGGCAACCCGCTCTTCCTGCGCGAAGTGGCTACGGGGGCCCAGGCCAGCCCGACGCTGCGCGATTTCCTCGCCGATCGCTACGCCCGACTGTCCGAGGATGACCTCGATGTGGTGGACAGTGCGGCGGTCCTCGGCGAGACCTTCCGTATCGGGGTGCTCGCTGCAGCGACGTCGCGCGCTGTCGACGAAGTGGCGTTGTCGCTGGAGCGTGCCGCGGCTGCCGGCTTGGTCGAACCCTTCGTCTACCAACCCGGCCGGTACACGTTTGTGCACGCCCTGTTTCGTTCGGTGCGCGCCGAATCCATCAGTCCAGGGCGAAGGATGAAGCTGCACGCCGGGCTTGCCGCCGCACTGTTGCCACACGCCGAAGACCCTGCCGTTTTGCCCGACCTTGCGTACCACGCGTGCATCGCCGCACCGCTCGGTGGTGCTGCAACCGCTGTCGAACTCGCCGCTCGTGCCGGCCTGCTCATGGCTACGGCCGGCGACCTCGGCCAAGCTGCAGTTCACTACCAACGAGGTCTCGACGTGATCGATCTGGTGAGCAAGCCCGACCCTGACATGCGTCTGCAGCTCAACGTCCGTCTCGGTGAGGCGCTGGTCGTGTTCGACCGCGAGCGTGGCCAGCAGATCTTGCGCGATGCGGCTCGCCTGGCCCGGCGGCTCGGCAACATTTCAGCGCTCGCGGACGCGGTGTGCTCGATGCCGCCATTCGCTGGCTCGGTCAGTAGCGGCGAGGACGATCCTGCCTTCATTGCCCTCGCCGAGGAGGCCCTCACATTGCTGCCCGGCGACGACACCCAATGGCGGCCACGAGTGATGGCGATGCTCGGCGCGCACCTTGCGCTGGGCAGTAACCCGCTGCGCGGGGAGGCGCTCGGTCGCGAGGCGATCGCTCTCGCCAGGCGCAGCGCCGACCCCCTGACGCTCGCCTACGCACTCTTGTTGGTTCGGTGGCAATCCAAGTCCGACGAGAGGGACGACGGCTTGCGCGAGGCGTTCGCCGTCGGCGAGGTGTGCGGTCATCGCGGTGTCGCTCATCTGGCAGCCGAGGCGCTGTCCATCTCGGCTCGCGAACGCGGAAACCTTGATGAGATGCGCGACTGGCACGAGCGGGCCGTGGAACGCAGCACCACACTCTCCTTGGGTGGCCTTCAGAACGAGGTGAACGCGGCGTACATAGACGGTGATCTCGACCTGGCCGAGGCCCTCAATCGGCGCACGCTCGAACGCGATCGGCAGCTCGGCACGGGTCACCTCTACTCGGGGCCGACGTTCATCCTTCTCGAGCTCTGGCGCGGGCGCACACACGTCCACCTGATGGAGCCATTCGTGACCTCGTCGACCCACGTTGGCAGCGCAGCACAACCGCTGCTCGCGTTCTCCGAGCTGTGTGCAGGCGATCTCGCCGCCGCGTCCGCGCGATTGACAAGCGCCCGCGAAGCCGGTCTAGATCGTATGCAGCACCGGATGGGCTGGTCGTTCGCGTTGGCCATGTGGGCCGAGGTCGCGGCCGCTGTCGACGACGTCGAAGCTGCCGTCGAGCTGCTCCCGCAACTCGAGCCCTACGCGGGGTGCCTTGCCGATAGCCGGGGCACGGTGTGGTGCACCATCGACTTCGCGCGCAGCCGTCTTGCGTGCTGCCTCGGCGAGTTCGAGGAGGCCGAGGCGTTGGCTGACGGCGCGGTTGTCGCCAGCCGCACTCGAAACACTCCACTCTTCCTGGGCCGTGAGCTCGTCGCGCTGGCCGACGCACGCGCCCGGCTCGGGGTGCCGGCGGTCGAGCTCGAACCACTCATCGACGAAGCCAGAGCCATTGCCGATCGCGCCGGCGCGTCGATCATTCGCTCAGACCTCAGTCGCTTTGCATTGCCAGATAAGGCCTAATCGCTGGTTGCGCTGGTTGCGCTGGTTGCGCTGGTTGTGCTGGTTGCGCTGGTCGATCGGCCTGCTCATCGTTGAACTGGCTCAGTCGTAGGCGAGTGGTTGCCAGGAGGCGCGGTCAGGGTGGTCGGGCGGCAGGGGAAGTGTCTCGACCGAGCCGGTGCGGGCGCTGCGGTACCAGGCGGTGACCAGTTCGAGCGTGGCCTGCGAGTCGTCGAGTGTGATGGGGAAGGGGTCGCCGTTGACGAGGGAGTCGACGAAGCGCTGGAACTGGCCGGTGAACAACGGCTTGGTGGGCGCGACATTTGCGAAGATCTGATCTGCGGCCGCAGCAACTTCGGGCTTCTTGAAGTCGAACCTCCACGGTCCTGCTGCCGGGTCATAGGGCGAGGTTGACGACTCGATGGTGACGTTCTCGAAGCACCACACCAACCGGCTCGATTCGGCGGCCGCGCCCAGGTTCACGTTCATCGTCACCAGCCCGCCATCGGCGGTTCGGCCGATGGCCACGGCACAGTCCTCCGTCTCGATCTCGTTCACGCGAGTGGCGGTCAGCGCGCGGACTTCGGCGAGCGGACCGCCGATCCAGGTGAGCAGATCGTGGATGTGGATGGAGTGAGTGAGCACCGAACCGCCGCGCTCGCCCTGCCACGTGCCCCGCCACGGCGCCTGGGTGTAGTACCCGCGCCCTCGGCGCCACCAGGTCGATGCCGAGGCGGTGTAAAGGCGGCCAGTGAGGCCGGCATCGACCAACGCTCGGGCGCGGAGCGCGCCCTCGCCGAAGCGGTACTGCAGGATTGGCATCAGCCGTGCGCCGGAGGTTGTCAGCGCTCGCTCGGAGGCGATGCGCAGCCGGTCGCATGCCGCCACCGAATCGACCAACGGCTTCTCGCAGACGACATGCACGCCGGCAGCCAGGCACTGCTCGATCTGCGCTTCGTGCATCAATGGGGGAGTACACAGGTCGACCACATCGACGCCCGCGGCGAGCAGTGCGGCGAGCGAGTCGACGGTGGGCACCTTCCAATCCTGCTCGGCTTTCTCGCGGCGCTGCTCGTCGACGTCGGCGATCATCGAGACCGACGCGCCCTCTACGTCGAGCCAGCTGAGCAGATGCATCTGGCCGATACCCAGGCCGACCACGCCAACACGTAGATCGCTCATGATTCTCCCCACTTGGTCGCTGCCTGCTGTGCCCGCAGCACGAGATCGCACACGGCGATCACGTGCGCCTGCGACATCAACCGCTCGCCCTCGTCGGCGATGTCGGCGAGTAGCTGCTCGGCCCAGTCGACCGGGCGATCCGACACGTCGACGCGGCGAGTGCCCTCTGCGTCGACCACGATGAGGTGCTCACTGCCCGGCTGGCCCGCAACGTCGACATTGGCTCGCGCCTCGATGACCCCATGAGTACCGACGATGGTGAGCCGCACATCACCCCACGTGCCGAGACCGTCGGCGGTGAGGTAGTCGAGCCGGTGATCGCCCACGATGCCGTTCGCGACCAGGGTCATCGTCCCGATGTCCTGCATGTCCGGATGGTCGGGACAGGCCGCGTTGCCGACAGCGGCGAGCCGAACCTTCGTGACGGCCGACGGCCCGTGAGCGCCAACGGCGACTGCGAGGAACTGGTCGGCCTGGTGCGAACCGATGTCGACGAGGATGCCGCCCGTTGCTGACGAGTCCCAGAACCACGATGGTCGGTGCTTCGCGCTCAGCAGGTGCGGGCCAGCCCCCACCACGTGCACGATCTTGCCCACTGCGCCCGCACTGGCCATGGCGATCGCCTCGCCGATGGCGCGGTTCTCGAACCGCTCGGAGAAGAGCACCGTCCAGGGTCTACCCGCGCGACCATCAAGGGCTGAGCGCAACTCGTCGAGTTCGGCCACGCTGGTGACGCCGGGCTTGTCGCTGAGAACGTGCTTGCCAGCCTGGAGCGCGGCCACTGCAACGTTCGCCCGTTCGGACGGCACGCCGGCGATGACGATGAGAACGATGGACTCGTCGGCCAGAATGTCGTCGGCGCTGCGTTCTTGCGATTCCTTGCGCCAGCCGGCGTACCTCGCCACGAGCCCGCCGTTGGGGGTGTGTGCGACGGCTGTTGCGCCTGCCGTCACCAGCCGGTCGACCATCTGGAACAGGTGCAGATGATCGGCACCGATGACCGCAAAGTTCACGATACGACCGAGTTCACGACACGGCTCGGGTCGCAGCGTCGAAGTCGAGTGCCCAGCTGTTGGCGCCATTGTCGAGCTCGTGCACCAGGGACTCGTGCTCGATGGTGCCCCATGGGCCGTCGTGGCGCGGATGACCATCGAGTGTCTGCTCCTCGCCGGCCACCACGAATGCGCCGGTCGACGAGAACTCGATGGCGCCCGACGACGGCGACGTCCAGGTCACTTGGAAACCCTCGGCCGCTTTGGCGACGACCGGCTCGTTCGCCGTGACGGCGGCGATGAACGTGTCGAAGTCGCCGTCGTCCTCGTCGTTGCCCACCTCGACGATCCATACGTTGTCGGGTCCACCCTCGGCCACGAGGTCGTAGGGCTTCGTGAATGTGCGTGCCGGCACTCCGGGGTCATTGGCCTTGAACGTCGGCGTCCGCCACGACCACAGTGCGATGTAGCCGCCCTCCTTGTTGGCGACGGTCCAGTTGCCCACTTGGCGCACCTCGTCGAAGCGGTCTTGCGGCACGAACGCATGCGTGAACGGACGGTACGGGAACACGGACCACAGCACGGCGTCCGTCGCCTCGCCCCACGCGGGTTGGTAGATGTGGATGGCGGTGCGGCGGTGCTGCGCGCTGCGCGGCATCGAGGCTTCGCCGGTCCAGTAGCCGGGTGAGTCGTCGTCGTTCCAGTCGTCGGTGACCTTCGGGGCGGTGAGCGGGTGGGTGGTGAACACCATTGCGTCCTCGTTGATGGCGGCCTGCCACGCGTGGACCTGGTCGCGCATCTCGCCGAAGCGATGGTCGAGCACGCTCGCCAAGCTGACCTTGCGATGGCGATACGCGTACGTGTTGGCCTCGCTGAGGAAGCCGAAGTTGACGATTGGGTCGAACTGGTGCAGCCAGGCTCGAACTCGTTCGGGGTCGTTGTCGTTGATTGCCGCGATCAGCTTCACCTGGGCGAACAGCTCGGTGTCCCACAGTTTGTGATCGGTGGCCTCCTGCACGCCGACCCGGGTCATCTGCCAGAGGCCGAGGCCGCCGAGGCTCCACCAGAACGGGAGGTTGGCGCGGTCGGCGAAGTCCTTGCCGTACGGGGCGACGGGTGCGTCTTCCAGCGGTGCGTGGGTGTCGAGAAACACCCCGTGGCGCTCGCGCACCACGCTCTCCTGGTCGTCGATCGCGATGTCGACCAGTAGCTGCGGCGGGCGGTAGCGCAGCCCGGCCGCCAGGAACGTGGCCCCACCGTCGGTCTCCGACGTGTACTCGGCGGTGGTGTCGTCGAACAGGAACTTGGCCGACCCGAACGTGTCCTCGTCGAGCGACGACAGCTTGTCCTTCTTGTACGTGCGGCCTCGTGGTGCGGTGTAGCAACCGGCTTGCGTGTGTGCCGCCATATCGAGCACGCACAGGTCGAGCGCCATCGCTGCGGCCAGCACCAACTCGGGGTCCTCGGCCTGCTCGGCGAGCAGGTGCAGCGGCGTGATGTTCTTCAACATGTACACGTTGCTGTGCCACTCGAAGAAGCCCAGCTGCCCGCGCTCGCGTACCCACTCGAGAATGCCGGGCTTGGCGCGAGCCATGTGCTGAGCGCCGGTGAGACCAGTGACGGTGAAGACGTCGTCGGGGTAGCGCTGCCCTCCGAGGTATTCGATGACATAGTTGATGATGATGTGGTTCTCGGACCAGTACCACAGGTTGTCGAGGCGCCCTTCGGGCAGCGGGTCGTCATAGCGGTAGCGGTTGTTGACGACGCGTCGGTGGATCGCCTCGATCACGTCGGGCGAGAGTCGGGTGCTGTCGGTGTCCCCCTGTCCGAGTGCCAATACCCAATGCAAGTACATGATCACGAAGTCGCGCGTGTCCTGCCACTCATCGATGCGAGCGAAACTGTCGACGAAGGACCCGACCGTGATGTCGTCGATTGCCCATGTGTAGTCGGGTTCGCGGGCGGCTCGCGCGAGATGCGCCGCCACGCCGACCGGACTACCAACGTGCGGTTGTTGGGTGGCGAACTGAAGGTACGCCGTTGCGCGCTGCTGGTAGGCGGCCTCGTCCATCAAACCTGTGCTGCCCGGCGCAGCCAGCACGGTGGCAGCGGTGATTGCAACCGCCTCGGTCGTGGTGGTGACGGCTTCGCTGGTGCTGGTGGCATCGGGCGCCGCTGTCGTGTCAGGCGCCGCGGTGGTGTCCGCGGAGCCGCCGCCGTCGTCGCTGCAGGCGACCACTCCTACGGCGAGCGCGCCGGTAGATGCCTTCAAGAACTGACGTCGGCCTATTGAACCCGTCATGGGTGGTTCCCCTTTTTTGCGGATCTGTTGGTGGATGATGCGGAGCTGGTTTCCCGGGTGGACGCCCGAACGGTGAGGGTCACCGGCAGGGTGATCTCCTTCCGCTCTGTGGAGCCGGCGAGCAGCTCCGCGATGAGATCGAAGGCGGCGTCGCCGAGTTGCTGCACCGGTGCGGCAACGGTGGTCAGTGGCGGGTCGCTCATCGCCGCGGCGGCGATGTCGTCGGAGCCGACGACCGACAGGTCCCGAGGCACCGATCTGCCTGCAGCGCGGTAGCCGGCCACGATTCCCAGCGCCTGCACATCATTGAAGGCGAGCACGCCTGTCACGCCCAACGCCATCAAGTTGTTGGCCAACGCTATTCCGGCCTCAAAGGTGGGTCGAACCGGGCCGAGCGAGAGGAGGTCGGGCAGCCTGCGGCTCACCCGATCGCGCTCGCGGCCGGACCAATACGCGACCGGCCCACGGACCACGGCGATCGAGCGATGGCCCGCAGCGCGGAGGTGGGTGACACCCAACTCGATGATCGCCTCCTGGTCAAGCGCCACCGATGCGACACCCTTCGCACGGCGGTTCACGAAGACGAGCGGTGCGTCCCCGATGACCTGCAGCCACTTGTCGGCTGCTGCGACGGGGCTGCACACCACGAAACCGTCGACACTGCCGACCAGCGCTCGCGCTTCCAACAGCTCATCGGCTTCGCGCTGTTCGGTGTCGGCCAGCAGCATGGTTAGCCCGTTGCGCCGGCAGCCTTGCTGAACCGAGCGGACAACCTGTGCAAAGAACGGGTTGGTGATATCGGGAACCAACACGCCGATGGTGCCGGTGCGCCCGCCAGCAAGTTGCCGTGCGGCGCGGTTGGGTGTGTAGCCGAGCTTGTCGATGGCGGCGTGCACCGCGGTTCGTGTCGGCTCGCCGATGAGCTGCGGACGGCTGAGCACTCGTGACACGGTGCTGGGGTGTACGCCGGCTTCGACGGCGACGTCGGCGAGTGTGACCGCCTGACTCGACACGTGAGCTCCCACCCGTCTCGGGGATGGACAATGGACGAGACGGCGGCGTGAGCATAGAGTGCGGCAGTCCAACGTGCAAGCGCTTGCACTGCGGCTGAAGGGAAGCCGTGAAACAGCAGTCGACCGAAGGAGTGATGCCTGCCATTCGTCCGCGTCGCGCGATCACGGGTATGTCGGCGATCCTGCTGCCGTTCCTTGCCGACGGCGGCGTCGACTGGTCCGCCTTCGAGGCACATGTCGTGCGCACCAGCAGGGCCGGGTTGACGCCAGCTGTGAACATGGACACCGGTTATGTGCAGTTGCTCGACAGCGCAACCATCACCCAGGTGCTCGACCGCACGGCTGCTCTCACCGGCGGTCGATTCGTCGCCGGCGCCTACGTGGCCGACTTGCCGGGCGACCGCCATGACGAAGTCGCCCTGCTGCGCGAAGCGCACGCGATCAGTGAGCGCGGCGGCACGCCGGTGATCTTCCCCTCTCACGGCCTGGGGGCCCTGAGCGAGGCGCAATGGGTCGCCGCTCATGCGAAGGTCGGCAGCGAGATCGGGGAGTTCATCGGGTTCGAGCTCGGCACGATGTTCGTGCCCTACGGGCGTATCGTCAGCCTCGACACGTATCGGACGCTGATGGAGATTCCCGAGTGCATCGGCGCAAAGCACTCGTCGCTGTCTCGTCAACTGGAGTGGGATCGTCTGCTCTTGCGCGATCGGCTGCGTCCCGACTTCATGGTGCTCACCGGCAACGATCTCGCGATCGACATGGTGATGTGGGGCAGCGACTATCTCCTCGGCCTATCCACGTTTGCTCCGGCAGAGTTCGCGTTGCGCGATCGGCTCTGGCTCGTCGGTGATCCGGCATTCCACGAGCTCAACGACCTGCTGCAGTACCTCGGCCAGTTCACCTTCCGCCCGCCCGTGCCGGGCTATCGCCATGATGCGGCGCTGTGGTTCCAGCAACGAGGCTGGGCTGCGAGCGACGTCACACCGCCGGGCGCTGCTCGCCGACCCGACAGCGACCGCGACGTGCTGGCCGACATCGTTCGGCGGTTGGAGGTATGGGCATGATTCCCCAGGTTCGCAAGTTGGCCACCTATGAATCGTTCACCGCGCACCTGCGTTCGCTCGGACTCGATCTGTCCGTCGACGCAATCGTCGAACCAGGAGGTGCGCTCGCGCAGCCGCTTTTGATCCGCGACGGTTCGGCAGGCGAGCTGCGCGTGACGAATCGCCTTGCGATCCTGCCAATGGAAGGGTGGGATGGCACGCAGGATGGCCGGGCAACGGAGCTGGTCGAGCGCCGTTGGCGGCGCTTCGCTGAAGGTGGCGCTGGGCTGGTGTGGGCCGAAGCCACCGCGGTGTGTCATGAGGGTCGGGCGAACCCGCACCAGTTGCTCATCAACCACGAAACGGTGGGGCAGTTGGCGAACCTGCGCGGCCTGTTCCGCAACGACCAGGTGGTGGGGCTGCAGCTCACGCACTCAGGTCGCTATTCGCGCCCAGATGGTGCGCCGGCACCGCTCACCGCGTATCGCCACCCGCTGCTCGACGCACCGAGCGGTGCGAGCGACGCGTCGGTGCTGACGGATGGTGAGCTCGACGACATCGTGGCGCTATTCGTCGATCGCGCGGTCCTCGCGCGCGAGGCTGGCTTTGACTTTGTCGACATCAAGGCGTGTCACGGCTATCTCGGACACGAGCTGTTGTCGGCGGTCGATCGCCCAGGTCGATATGGCGGCAGTTTCGCCAACCGTTCCAGCTTCATGCGCAGCATCATCGAGGGAGTTCGTTCCGCGGCGTCCGACCTCGTGATCGGCGTGCGGCTCTCGGTGTTCGACTCTGTGCCTTACGTTCCTGGCGACGATGGTCGAGGCGTGCCAGTGACCGACGAGCCATACCGTTTCGCGTTTGGTGCAGACTCGTACGGGCGGGGCATCGATCTCCGTGAACCGCACGCGCTCGTCGACATGCTGCGCTCGCTCGGCGTTGGCCTGCTGTGCACCACCGCGGGCAGCCCCTATTACTGCCCGCATGTGCAACGACCGGCGTACTTTCCTCCGTCCGACGGCTATTTGCCCCCGGAGGATCCGCTCGTCGGCGTCGCCCGCCAAGTCGCGGCCACCGCAGCGCTGGCCCGCTCCACCCCCGAGATGGTGGTCGTCGGTTCCGGGTATTCCTATTTGCAGGAGTGGGTACCGCACGTCGCTCAGGCGGTGGTCGCCACCGGCCAGGCATCGATGATCGGGCTCGGGCGGATGGCGTTGTCCTATCCCGACCTGCCCAGTGACGTGCTCGCCGGTCGCCCGATTCGCCGAGGGATGCTGTGCCGCACGTTCAGCGATTGCACCACAGCGCCCCGCGCCGGTCTGGTCTCTGGCTGCTACCCGCTTGACCCGTTCTACAAGAACCGTCCCGAACGTGTGGAACTGGCGGCGGTGAAGCGGCACACCAAAAGGTTTGGAACGATTGCCGAACCGCGAGTG
This sequence comes from Ilumatobacteraceae bacterium, assembly GCA_031428795.1. Lineage (GTDB taxonomy): Bacteria > Actinomycetota > Acidimicrobiia > Acidimicrobiales > Ilumatobacteraceae > UBA668. Next base: position 38,540 of record JANOYI010000002.1, read on the forward strand.
TGAGGACGCCCTAGCCCAGCCCGGCTTGGCCGAGGATCTGTTCGCGTAGTGCAGCGAATTGGGCGTCGTCGATGATGCCCGACGCGTGCAGTTCGGCTAGCTTCTCCAGCCGCTCGACCGGGTCGTCGCCGGAATCTGAAGCGCTGACCACGAACTGAGGTTGTAGCGCGCCTGCCGACGGCATGGTCGTGCCCATCGGGCGCGCAGGTTGGTACTGGTGGCCGAATCTGGCACGTGGTTCACCGACACCTCAGCCGCCTCGTCAGGACCTTCAAATGGCGAAGAGTTGGCGGAGCCGACCCACAGTCAGAGCAGGCGGACGGTGCCTTGCCGGGGGTCGACCTCGACCTCGGCGCCGTGGGGGATGCGGGTTGTTGCACCGTGGGCGCCGATGATTGCTGCAACACCGAACTCACGGGCCACGATCGCGGCGTGGCACAGCGCGCCGCCTTCCTCGACGACGAGGGCGCCAACCACGGGCAGCAACGAGTTCACCGACGGTCCGGTGAACGGCGCGATCAGAACGTCGCCCGGCTCGAGTTGATCAAAGGCGAGCATCAGGTCGCGCACCACGCACGCCCGTCCGCGGTACGGGGTGTTGCCGATGCCGATACCGCACACTGTGGATGAGCCGTCGTTGGCGGGTGGAGCGGTTCCGTCAGCGGAGAGGTTGGCCATGATCGCTGCGGTAGCGCGAGCCATTGCCTTCGGGAACACATCGAATGACGGAGCAGCCTCAGGCTCGCCGAGCTGACGCGGCGGAGGTGTGGCCTCGATGCGGTCGCGCTCGGCCGCACGCTCGACGAGTTCGTCGGCGGACGGTCCGGCAGCGCCACGCAGCAGCCCGTCGAGTTCGTGCGGGAACAGCTCGACGATGTGCGCAACCTCCTGTAGCCCTCCGGCTTCCTGCAGGCGCCGGCCGGCCTCCAAGAGGGCTCGTCGCACCAGACCGCCCGGCCAGTTCCAACACAGGCCACGAATGTCCTCACGCTGGCGATGTCCATAGCGAGCTTCGACCAACAACTCGTCGAACAGCGTGCGGTGCTCAGCAGGGACACGGGCGCGAACTGCGGCGTCGTCGGGTGCGGCTACGTTCAGGTGATCGGCCGCGCTGAGTAGCGCTGCCAGCTGCAACACCGGAAGTTCCGCAAGCGTGGGTCGGTCGACGTCGTCGCTGGTCACCGTGCGCCACATGTGCAGCTCCAGCCACGCGTCGACCGCCGCAGCGATGTCGGGGCCGAGTGCTCGCACGTCGTCGACCGAACGGAACGCGGCCATCGGCACCCCGCTCTGCTGGATGGCGCGGGCAACCGGGCTCAACATCGCGGCCGTCTCCACCGTTGCGGGCGAGCTGCCGGTGAGAAGGCCACCGACCTCGTTGGCGCTGATTCCCCACCGCTCGCAGTGCGCCAGCAGATCACCGGTGGGTATCAGGTCGCCGCCATGTGTTGCCAGGTTCCGTTGTGCGGAGCTTTGAAAATGCGACAGCACACTTGCGATGTGTGCTGCCAGTTCGACATCGGTGAGTGGGCCGGGATCGACGGCCTGGAGCGCACGGTTGTTCACAAGCTGCACGGCACGGTCGCTGTCGAACCACTGGTCGACCTCCTGGCGCCAACGCCGTTGAGTGAAGGCCTGCTCGGCGGTCTTGTTGCGGCGACGCAGCTCGGGGTGCACGCGGGTCAGCAGCTTCATCACGAATGCAGGAGGCGGTGCCTTGGGTTTGGAACCAGGCTTCTCGCCGATTGCGAGCGGTCGGATGTACATGCAACCATGGACCAACTTGGCTTGCACGGTGGCGAGGGGCAGGCCATAGCGCTGCATTGGCTCGATGATTCCGCCTTCGAACGCTCGCTGGTAGGCGTCGCGCAAGAAGGGCGTGAGCGGCCGCAGCCCATGATGGGTGGTCTCCAGCTCCCACTGGCCGGGTGCTGGCGGCTCGAACGTCGCGGCAGGTGCGGTGTGGGTGGTTTGGTCAGTCATCGTGTCCCCTCGTCTAGCCTTCGACTTAATCATGTCTGTCAACTGTCGTCAATACATATTCTTGTCATGACGACTGATCTCTGCCAAGATGTTGATGGCCACAACGATGATGAAGGGACCGATGAGCGAAGCACCGAAGCGATCCACGAGCAAGCCGTATACGTCAGCGTTGCGCGACCGTCAGACGGCGCAAACTCGAGAACTGATTCTCGACGCGGTGATCGCTCTGCTGGGTGATCGCCGCGCCGACGAGGTGGCCACCCGCGATATCGCCGCGGCAGCAGGGGTTTCTGAGCGCACCGTGTATCGCCACTTTCCGGATCGAGAGTCACTCCTTCACGGTTTGTCGCAGCGTCTCCACCTCGGCGGCGTCAAACCCTCATTTGGAATAGGTGGCGTCGACGACATCGCGCCAACCAGCCGTCGCCTGATGGAGTTGCTCGACGAGAACTATGTGACCGCCCAAGCCGAGGCGGTATTCAACGCAGACCCGCGCCGTTTCGCCGCCGACACGCAAGCCAACTCACGCGAGATGCGCGACACGATTGCCAGAGACTTCCCCGAGCTGGGCGAGCGAGAGCAGCTTCGTATCGCCGCAGTGATCCGTTGCTTGGTGTCGACGCAGGCGTGGCTACGGATGCGAGAAGAGTTCGGTGTGCATGGCAAGGAATCAGGGCCAGTGGTGGCATGGGTGATCGAAACCATCATCCGCGAACTTCGCGCCGGAAACGGTCCGAGTACCGCCTGAGCATTACGGCAAAGATGCTCTGGAGGTGGGTGGGGGTGACGTCCGCGACCGGACCGGCTCCTGCTCGGCCAGGGCGAGGTGTACTTGTTTTGGTCCAGCGACAACTTGTGTTGCGCTTCACGCTGCCAGGTGCAAGGAAAGTTGTCGCTGAGCTGAATCAAATACCAGACGGTCCGGCGGCCGCAGCGGCGAGGACCTGCACCGGCCCGGGGATCGTCCCTTCAAGAGCATGCGCCGCCGCCTCGTGACAGAGGTCGGAGGTAGCTGGGTGTCGTGGCTACGGACGTGGGCCGACTTCGGTCCCCGTCATCCGAGTGCGCTTGAGTTCGTAGAACTCTGGTAGCTGGGCCAGGAAGACCACGCTGTCCCACAGCGCGAGGCTGTCTGCGGTGCTAGGGACCTTGGTGATCACCGGGCCGAAGATGCCGACTTCGGTGCCGTCTGCGGAGAGGACGGAGATGATTGGCGTGCCAACCGATGCGCCAACAAGTGCGAGGCCTTCGTCGTGGCGCCGGCGAATCTCGGCGTCCCACGATTCGTCTTCCGCCGCTGCGGCGTGGGACGTGTCGAGACCGACGCTCTCCAGTGCCTCGGCGACCGCCCACTCACGCTGCTTGTCGTGGTGAATTCGACGGCCGTACTCGAGATAGAGGGCGCCAACAGCGGCGTTGCCGTCGGATGCACGAACCGACTCCAGAACGCGCAGTAAGCCGTAGCTCCACTTGACCGGTGGGTAGTACTGGCTGTCCTCCGCTGGGTTGTTCTTCAGCAGCAGGCTGATCGGTTCCCACTGGATATCGAGATCCCGTTCGGCCGCGACCTCCCGGATCCACAGCGAGGTGACCCAGCACCAGGGACAAATCGGGTCGAGCCAGAAGCGCACGGGGGTAGGCATGGCTGCAGTGTGCCAAGCAGGGCGTACGTGACCAACTACTGCATCGGGTGTTCATGGTGACGCAGTGCACAGGCGTCTAGGCCGTGCGATCATGGCGACGACAGATTGGGTGGTGAGGGTTGGCGTATCGGGAGCCGGAGTACTTGCCGTGGGATGGACGGCGGGTGCCGATCACCTTTGTGGGCGGCTACCTGGGTGCTGGCAAGACGACTGTCATCAATGAGCTGTTGCTGGTTACCGACCGGCCGATTGCCGTACTCGTCAACGATGTCGGCGCGATCAATGTCGACGCCGCCCTCATCCGGCGGCGACACGGCGACACGATTGAGCTGACCAACGGCTGCATCTGTTGCTCGTCGATCGATGAGGCAGGGCAGGCATTCGATCGCATTCGCTCACGCGCGGTTCCTCCGGATCACGTGATCGTGGAGTTGAGTGGCGTCGCCGAACCGCAGCGGATGATGCCATGGGCGCAGTCGGCCGGTTTCATTTTGGACGGTTTGGTCGTTGTCGTCGCTGCCGATCAACTCGCAGATGGCGCGTTGCCCGAGTGGGTGGCCCAGCATCTGGTCACGCAGGTTCGGGAGGCCGATCTGCTGCTGTTGACCAAGACAGACTTAGTTGGCGATGCTGGTGCACGACTTGCGCATGAGCGGCTCGCCGAACTGGCGCCGGACACCCCCGTGCTGGACGGCAGTCGGGGTGTGGTCGAGCCGGGAACGCTCGGCCGGTTCTTGTCGCTTGGCGGTCGCCGGCCAGGCGGTACGACAGCGCTTCCAGAATCGACCCTGTTCGATGCCCACCGAGTGCAGTCGGTCGCTGCGCCGCGTGGACTGACGGCGGCCGAGCTGCGCGTCTGGATCGAACAACTGCCTGGCCAGGTAGACGGCGTCATCGTCCGGGTGAAGGGCATCTTGCGCACTGCCGACGAGGGGCTGGTTCTCGTGCAGGTGGTGGGGCGTCGCTGCGAGGTCACCCCAGTCCTGCACTCGGAGTTGCAGTCGGAATCCGACCTCGTCGTCGTCACGCTCGCTGACTGAAGTCGCCTGCGCTGACGGTTACGGTTCGCGTATGCCCCGCCTTCGCGAAGTCTCCAAGGATGATGCCCACCCGTTTGCCCAGGCGCTCTACAGGATGCTGTTTGGTGACCGCGATCCGGTGGTCGAGCCGGGGACTGCCAGCGGCACGCCGGGCAACTGGTGGACCGTGTTTGCGCTGGTGCCTGATGCGTTCGATCACACGACCGGTGGCTTCCAGTTCTATCGATCGGCCGATCGCAAGCTGTCCCCGAAGCTTCGCGAGCTGGGACAGATCCGGGCCGGTTGGTCGGTCGGCAGTCAGTTCGTGTTCAGCCAACACTGCAAGGCATGCCGCGACGTCGGCTTCACCGACGAACAGGTCGCTGCAATTCCGGCGTGGTCCGTTGCCGACTGTTGGTCGCCTGTTGAGCGCGCAGTCCTCGCCTATGCCGACTCCCTCGTACTGCAGCACGGTCGGGTTCCGGACGGAGTGTTCGACGCGCTGCGCGATCACCTCAGTGATGAGGAAATTCTGGAGTTCACGTACATCACCACGACGTACATGATGCACGCTGTAATGAGCCGTGCACTGCGCCTGGAGTTCGACGACAAGGACGACCCGGTGGTCGAAGTCGCGGACCCATCCGGCCGAAAGGCTGGCCTCGACGTGATGGCTGTGGTGGATGGGTCGGTTGACGCCGCTGATGGTGAGGCGGCCGACTGATGGAGGTCGAGTTCAGTGGTGAGATCTTCAACTGGCGCGGCCCGTCGCCGTTCCACTTCATCGCCGTGCCCGCGACCGACGTTCAGATTCTCAAGAAGGAGTGGTCATTCGCTAGCTACGGCTGGGGCATGATCCCGGTGACCGCACACATAGGTGATACCGACTACGCGACCTCGCTGTTTCCCAAGAACGGCGGCTATCTGGTGCCGGTGAAGGACGCAGTGCGCGACGCAGAGGCAGTGGACGATGGCGATGTCGTCGACGTGCGCCTGACGATTCGGCTGTCCTAGTCGCGCAGCGTGTAGCGGATCGGCAGTGTCTTGTTGCCGCCGACGAACGTCGTTTTCATTGTCGTCGGCACGCCATCCAGTTCGAGGCGCTCTAGCCGTGGCACCACCGCTGGTTGTCGATGAACAGCCCGGTCGGCTCAGTAGCCGTCGTGTCAGTCATCGCGTCCCCCTGGTCGTCGCAGAATCTTGCCAGTTCAGCGGCGGGGTTCGCTTGTTGGGTCTTGTCTCGCTTCGGCGGCGCTTTCAAACCATGCTCTTGAAGTGGTTGGCGGTCGGCGTTGCCGCGGGCTGGGACCCGGTGCCGCCAGGCCCAGGTCCACCGCGTCTGAGCACTTCCGCTCGCCAGGCGGAACTGCACGAACGCAGATGAGCTCTGGGCAAGTCGCTGAGCTTGCCTGCGATTTCGGCCACTCGGAGCGCATCTATCGTGGCGATTCCTCGGCCTGGATTATCGCTGGAAGCTATACGAAATATAGGAAGCATGGTTGGAATCATGAACGAACACATGTACTATAGTGTGTATGACAGTGCTCGACGATCACGCCGCAGACATCCTGCGCAACATCGACGACTTCGCTTGTGCTGCCGTCGAACACGAACGACAGGCAGCCCTCCTTGCCCTCAACGCCGCCCATCTCGAAGCAACTGGTGCGTTCGGGCTCGACGGCACAGTCTCGATGAACGCCTGGCTCCGTCGACACCTACGCATGACACCCCAACGCGCCGGCGAATTGTTGGCCACCGGCAGGTTTCTCAACAAGTCCCATGTCTTCGCAGAAGCTGCCGTCGATGGTTCGTTATCCGCGTCGCAGATCGCAGTCGCCCGTCGCACTGGGAAACCGAAGTACTCCGAGATCCTGAGCGAAACCCAAGCGGGTCTGGTCGAGACCCTCAAGGAACTCGACATCCACCAGACCGTGCGCGCTGTCGATCACTGGATCCACCGTGCCGACGCACTCCTCGACGAGAAAGCACCACCGCTCGAGCGGCCCAACGAGCTGACCTACGGCACCACCCTCGACGACGTCACCCACGGCACCTTCCGGTTGAACGAAGCAGCCGGGACCGAACTCGACAAAGCCATCCAAACAGCAATCACCCACGCCGGCAAAGACGAGACCAGGACAACTGGCGAACGCCAAGGTGACGCGCTGTTCGACATCGCCGCGTTCTTCAACAAAAACCACAACGGAAACGAACGCCCCCGCAACCTCCCCAACGTCACCCTCTCCGCCGACGCATCAACCGTGGTCACCGATCACCCAGAAGGTGTCAACGTCGACACCCAACGCCCGATGTCACCAGCATGCACCTCCACCTACCTGTGCGACTGCCGCATCCACGTCATCCTGCGC
>JANOYI010000003.1:0-7556 GCA_031428795.1 Ilumatobacteraceae bacterium
CGTAGAACTCCTCGCGACCACCATCGGCCACAGCTCGGAGTGCCGAAGCGACCCCGGGCCGGCGAACGCGATCGCCGGGGCGCTTCGCCTGGCTGCTGAGCTCGCTCAAGTTCTCGCGACCTTGCGGGTCGAGACGCGCAAGCGAACCTGTCAGGAGCGGGCTCGCCGGAAAGCCGATCTCGGCGAGGGCAATGGCCGGTGCGAGCAGTGTGGCCAAAGGAAGCGTGCCGAACCGCTCGTGAAGCGCAATCCAGCCGTCGACACACCCAGGGATGGTCACCGTGCGGATGTCATGCCGGAAGGGCATCACGGTGTGCCCGTCGGTTCGAACTGCGTCAGCGCTGGCGCCGCTACCGGCTCGCCCGCTCGCATTCAGTGCGTGCACTGTTGACCCGTCGTGGATGAGCGCGAAGAGATCTCCGCCCATTCCGCACAGGTGTGGTGCCACAACGGCCATCGCAGCGTTGGTTGCAATCGCAGCGTCGACGGCATTGCCGCCGACTGCCAACATTGCCAAGCCGGCCTGCGTGGCAAGCGCATCGGCACTGGCGACCATGTGGTTCGGAGCGCGGGTGGTGTTGAACGGGGCACTCATTGCCAAATGCCTCTCATCGCGAACACGTCCTTCAGGATCAGCGGTTTGTCGGTCATGATGCCGTCGACCCCGAGGTCGAGTAGTCGATGCATTTCCACCGGATCATCAATAGTCCAGACGTGCACCTTGATCCCCAACGCATGCGCCTTTGTGACGAACTTTTCGGTGACGACCGTGATCGGGCCTTGGCTCACCGGCACCTGAGCTGCGTTCGCCGCTGGTCGGCGCGGCGTACCGAACCGCAGCGACGTGACACCCCGAGGGCTGAGCGCCGTGCACAGGTTGGCGCCAAGTAGTGCTGTGAGCTCGCGCATCCGACGAGCACTGAACGCGCCCACGCACACGCGATCGAGGGCGTTGCAACGTGTGAGAGCCGCCACGAGTGCAGCGACCGCAGTGTTGGTCTTGCAGTCGATGTTGACACGCAGTTCGGGCCATGTGCCCAGCATGTCCTCGAGCAGCGGGATCGGCGCAGCGCCGTCGACGAGCGCCGCTTTCACTTCGCTCCAGGGGAGGTCGCTGATTCGACCAGCGCGACCGCACGTTCGGCTGAGGTCGTTGTCGTGGAAGGCCACCAGCACGCCGTCAGCGGTGACCTGCACGTCCGTCTCCACGTAGCGATACCCAGCGTCGACGGCATATTGGAATGCCGGCATCGTGTTTTCCGGTACGTCGCTGGCACCTCCGCGATGAGCGAACGGAATAGGCCCGTTCCATTCGAGGTAAGGGTGGAGGCGCCCGGCCGATCGATCATGGGTCGTTCGATCATGGGGAGTCATCCAGCCCAGTATCGTCGCTGGACATGACCGACGTGATCACTGTCCGTTCGCCCTTCGACGATTCCGTCATCGGCGAGATTCCTGCGCAGACCGCAGCCGACGTGGATCGGGCAGTTGCGGTTGCCAAGGCCGCATTGCATTCGAACCCATTGCCGCTGTGGAAGCGGGCCGAGATCCTTGATCGCGCAGCGGCGCGGCTGACCGAACGACGCGAGGAGTTCGCCCAGATCATCGCCCGAGAAGCAGCCAAGCCGATCAAGACCGCACGGGTCGAGGCCGAGCGAGCCGCGGGAACGTTCCAGTTCGCTGCAGCGGAGGCTCGCAAGCTGGGCGGCGAGATGATCCCGCTCGATGCGATCCCGGCAGGCGAGGGCAAGCTGGGCTTCACGTTGCGCATCCCGATCGGTGTCGTCGGAGCGATTGCCCCGTTCAACTTTCCGCTCAACTTGGTGGTGCACAAGGTCGGGCCGGCCATCGCGGCCGGCTGTCCGGTGGTACTCAAGCCTGCCAGCCAGACCCCATTCAGTAGCCTGGCGCTTGCACAGATGCTGATCGAGGAGTGCGGGCTGCCGGCCGAGTATTTACAGGTAGTCACCGGCGGTGGCAGCACAGTGGGTAATGCGATTGTCGATCATCCAGACGTCGCGCTCATCACGTTTACCGGCTCGCCGGAGGTCGGCTGGAGCATTCGTGCGCGTGCGCCACGTAAACGGGTCGGCTTGGAGCTGGGCAACAACGCTCCGTGCATCATCGAGGCCGATGGTGATTGGCGCACCGCCGCCGCGAAGATCAAGATGGCCGGCTTCAGTCACGCAGGCCAAAGCTGCATCAGCACCCAGCGCGTGTTGGTGCACCGCTCGATCGCCGACGAGTTCACTGCTGCGCTGGTCGCGCATGTCAACACGCTGGTGGTTGGCGACCCGATGGACGAGGCCACGGATGTCTCAGCGCTCATATCTCGCAGCGAGCGCGACCGCGTTGCCTCGTGGGTTGAGGAAGCCCGTGCCGCCGGCGCCACCATTGCAACAGGTGGGGCGCTCACTGCCGATGGGGTCTTGCTTCCCACCGTTATCGCCAACGCGACGCCCGATCTGAAGGTGTGTTCGCAGGAGGTGTTCGGCCCGGTAGTCGCCGTCACGGCGTACGACACGCTGGACGAAGCGATCGCCTTGGCCAACGACACCAAGTTCGGTCTGCAGGCAGCAATCTTCACGTCCGACATTTCGAAGGCGTTGCTCGCGGTGAAGTCGCTGGACTTTGGAGGCGTACTTGTGAACGAGGTGCCCACGTGGCGTGCCGACCAGCAGCCATATGGCGGCCTCCGCGACAGCGGCAACACCCGTGAGGGGCCGGCGTTCAGCGTCAAGGAGATGACCGAGATCCGCATGGTCGTGTTGTCGTCGTGACCCTGCGTTGGGGTGTACTCGGTGGTTCCAGCCACATCTACCGCAAGAGCCTGCTGCCCGCGTTCACGGCGGCGGGACACACGGTTGTTGCCGAGCCCAGCCGCGCCGGCGAGTCCCTCGCGCCGTATGAGGAGATGCTGACTCGCGACGACGTCGACGCCGTCTACAACCCGCTGCCCAATTACCTGCATGCGGAGTGGACGCACAAGGCGATCGATGCGGGAAAGCACGTGCTGTGTGAGAAGCCGCTGACGCTGTCGCCCGCGGACTCTGCCGAGGTCTTCGACCACGCCGAGGCCGCTGGCGTCACCGTGCTGGAGGCATACATGTGGCCGCATCACCCGCGTGCGCACCGGCTGCTGGAGTTGGCGCGCAGCGGCGATCTGGGCTGGTTGCAAAACGGTCGGGCGGCGTTCAGTTGGCCGATGGACATGGCTGGCGGCGACCACCGGCTCGATCTCCGCGGTGCCGGAGCGTTGTTCGACGTGGGCATCTACTGCCTCGCGCCATTCATGCTGATGGCCCGGCGTGATGCAGTTGTCGTCGGCGCGAATGCGGTGCGTAACATGGCCGGCGTCGATGTAGCGATGACTGGTTGGGTCGACTGGGGTGCGGGTTTCGGCAGTTCGTTCGCTGTCTCGTTCGAGGCGCCGCCGCACCGCTCGATGGCCGTTACCGGGAGCGAAGCGGTTGTCACCGTCCCCGGTTGGCATGCGCCCGGCCCGCTCGACCCAAGTGAATTGATCATCGAGCGGCGCGACGGCACTAGCGAAACGTTGGAGTGCGACGGCGGCGAGGCGTACGCCAACATGGTGCGCCACTTCGCCGACGTTGTTGCCGGTGAAGCAGAGCCTGTCTTCGGGCGCACGGAGAGCTTGCGTCTCGCCGACGTCCTGCAACGCCTCCACATCGCCAGCGCTCACTAGGGCCTCCGAGAAGCATTACGGTTTCGCGGCGACGGGGTCGCCGTCGTCAACGGAGGTGTGTTGTGGGTACTCGTCGTGTAGTCACTGGTCATTCAGCGGACGGTAAGGCCGTGTTCGCGAGCGATGAAGTGGTCGAGCCGGTCAGGTTGGCGTTGATGCCAGGCTTTGAGTTCGGCCGGATCTGGGGCGCTGATGTCCTGCCCCAGTTCCCGGACGACGGTTCAGCTCCCGCCGGTCGCCAGTACTTCCCGCCCGTCGGTGGTTTCAGGTTCGGAACGTTCACGGTGCCGCCCGAGTCGGCGCTCAGTGTCGAAGACCTCGACATTGAGGCAGCTATGGCGGCGATGGAAGTCGATCTGCCCGGCATGGCCGCCCACATGGAGCCGGACGCGCCCGGAATGCACACGACTGCGACAATCGACTACGAATACATCGTGTCCGGCTCGATCGTCCTCGAGCTTGACGACGGCGCCGAACTCGAGCTGCATGCAGGAGACACTGTCATCCAAAACGGCACCCGCCACGCCTGGCACAACAGAGGTACCGAGCCGTGCGTGCTCGTCGTCGTACTCGTCGGCGTGCCCCACCGTGACGTCAGCGCCGGCTGAGACGAGCGCTATATCGGCGTTGATATGCGGCAGTACCGCATCTCACCGCCGATGTAGGAATGGGGTGTCCGCCGACTTGGGCATGGACACCGATCCGACCGCGTTCACTTCGAGAGCAATCAGTAAACGGACCAGATCGCGCCTAGATACTGCGGCCGGCGGCCTTCCAGTACTCGTCCTTGAGGAGGCGCTTGTAGAGCTTGCCGGTGGGATGCCGAGGCAGCTCCTCACGGAAGTCGATGGTGCGCGGGCATTTCACGTCCGCCAGCTGCGAGCGACAGAACGCAATCAGTTCCTTCGACAGCGCCGCTGACTCCTCGTCGGAGGCGGGCATCGTGACCGGTTGCACGACGGCCTTCACTTCCTCGCCGAAATCATCGTTGGGCACGCCGAACACGGCGACGTCAATGACCTTCGGATGCGTGACGAGAACATTCTCCGCCTCCTGCGGGTAGATGTTCACGCCGCCGGAAATGATCATGTACGCCTTGCGATCCGTCAGGTAGAGGAAGTTGTCGGCGTCGAGGTAACCGACATCGCCCAGCGTGCTCCACGGCTCAGTTGAGTGACGCGAGCTCTTCGTCTTCTCGGCGTCGTTGTGGTACTCGAATTGTGCGCCGCCCTCGAAGTACACCGTGCCCGATTGGCCCTGGGGCAGCTCTTCGCCTTCATCACCGCAGATGTGCAGCACACAGCCGATTGGCGTGCCAACGGTGCCCGGGTGCGCCAACCACTGCAGGCTGTTGCAATAGACGAAGCCGTTGCCCTCGGTGCCTGCGTAGTACTCGTGGATGATGGGGCCGAACCACTCGATCATCTGCTGCTTCACCGGCACCGGGCACGGGGCGGCAGCGTGGATGACGCACTGCAGCGACGAGACGTCGTACTTCGTTCGCACGTCGGCGGGCAACTTGAGCATGCGGATGAACATGGTGGGCACGACCTGGCTGACCGTGGCCTTGTGTTCCTGAGCGAGCGCCAAGTACAGCTCCGGATCGAAGTGCTCCATCGCCACGACAGTTGCGCCCAACTGCTGTGCAGCCATACAGAAGCGAAGCGGAGCAGCGTGGTAGAGCGGCGCGGGGGAGAGGTACACGCTCTCGCCGGTGACGCCGAAAAGTAACGACAGCAGGGGGGAGACGCCGTTCGCGGTTGTCTCCAATGGCTGCGGTACGAAAGCCTTCGACACGCCCTTGGGCTGGCCGGTGGTGCCCGATGAGTAGAGCATGTCGAGACCTGCGATGCGGTCACCGGTCAGCGGCGTCGCGGGCTGGTCGATGACAGCAGATTCGTACGAGTCGTACCCCTCGACGACTCCATCGACCATCAGCCGTAGGCCGACGTTGGGTGTGGAGGACAAGACCTCGGTGGCCTGGTCGGACTTGTAATGCGAGGTGATGAACACCTTCGCTGCGCAGTCGTTGATGATGTAGCTGAGCTCGCCGCTCGTCAGCCGACTGGACGTGCAGGTATACACCGCGCCGGCGTAGTGGCAGCCCCACACGATCTCCATGTACCTGTCGTGGTTCTCCATGCAGATAGCCACATGGTCGCCGGGTTCCACGCCAGCCGCGCGCAGCAAATGGCTGAGCTGGTTGGCTGCCGCATCGAGCTGTGCGAACGTCTGCGTGAAGCCGCTGCCGCCCATGATGATGGCGGGCTTATCGGGATGAGTGTTGAGGAACGCGCCGGGAAACATGGCGGCGAACGTAGCCGACGGTACGTTCACGGCATGGATCCGGCGGCCCGCTTCACAGAACTGGTCAATCGACCGGCGTCCGAGACCCATCTCGACATGATGGCGGGCCTGATCGGCGCCGCCTTTGAGACCAGCGCAGGGGCCGCGGCCGAGTCGGCAGAAGCCATTGTGGGTCAGGTCATCGTCGGCCTCGACCATCTCGCCGATGACTGCGCCCCCTCGTTCGATTCCATCCTGGCTGCGCTGTTCATGTCTGGTCGCCTGAGTGGCAATCGCGCCGACTACGGCGATCCGTCGAACTCGTATCTGCATCGCGTGATGGCCACTGGGTTGGGCATACCCATCACGCTCAGCGTGTGCGCTATGGAAGTGGGTCGCCGGCTGGAGGTGCCAATTCAGGGCATCGGGCTGCCCGGACACTTCGTCATCATGTGCAATGGCGAATACGCCGACCCGTTCCATGGCGGGCGGCGCTACAGCGCCGACGAACTGGAGCCCGCCTGGCGTCGCATCACAGGAATGACCAGCGACCTCGAGCGACGCTTCGTGCAACCCACGCACACCCGCTCGATCCTGTTGCGCATGCTCAACAACCTGAAGAACATCTTGGTCGCAATGGACGAGCCAGGTCCGCTGAGCGTGCTCGCCACGCTGCGCGGCGCCTTCCCCGAGCTAGCGCAGGAGCGAGCGGAACATGCCCGCTGGCTGCGACACTGGAACTGATGTCTGAGCCTGCCGAAACCACGCTGACCGCTGGAGCGCCCTTGGAGGCGCCGCACTTCCCGGTCGGTCGTCGCACGATCTCGCTCGTCGATGGCGACCGCGGTGACCGCACTCTCGCTGTTGACATCTGGTACCCGGCAGCGCCGTCGGACGCAGCGCCGTCGGTCTACGAGGTGTTCCCGGGCGTCGCTTTCGCCGCCGCTGCGGCGCAGCACGATGCACCAGTTCTGGGCGGGCAGTTTCCACTGATTCTCCTCTCGCACGGACGTACGGGGATACGGATCTCCTATTCGCTGGTGTGCGAAGCCCTTGCCGCTCGCGGTGCTGTTGTCGTCTCGTCTGAACACCCAGGCGACACACTGTTCGATTGGCTCACGGGCACTCAGACGGACGACAAGACCAACGAGGTCAACCGCGTCGCCGATGCCAATCGTGTTCTCGACGCGCTGCTCGGAGCGCACTCGGAAATTCAGGCGGACATCACCGCGGCTATCGACCACGACCGGGTCGCACTCGCTGGCCACTCGTATGGTGCCTACACAGCGTTCGCCGTTACGGCGGGGAGCAGGGGAGTTGCTCCCCACGCTTCCGTGAAGGCGGTCGTCGGTTTCCAGGCCTACACGCGATCGATGAGCGACGCCCTGCTGTCTCGGATCACCGTGCCGACCCTTTTGGTTGTCTCCGAACTGGACCAGGTGACCCCGGCGACGGTCGACACGGACCGGCCGTGGGCGCTACTCGGTGGGCCGACCTGGCGCCTGGACTTGGCCGGTGCTGGCCATCAAGCCATCAGCGATATCGCTCTCTACGCCGAACTCTC
>JANOYI010000004.1:0-5929 GCA_031428795.1 Ilumatobacteraceae bacterium
ACATGTCTGCCATGCACTCGATGATGCACCAGATGATGAAAGACATCGTCGACGACGACGTGCTCGCTTCGTGTGACACGGCCCACGCCACGATGACCGGCTCGATGACGACGATGCCCGAACAGGCTCAGCCGCAACACGAGGCGCATCACGAACGGACAGGGTCATGAACCACCGCCACCACCTCATCTGTGTGTTCGCCGCTGTCGGCTTAGCCGCGTGGTTCCTCATCGCTGGTAACGGCGGCCTCGCAGTTGCTGGCGTGAGCCTCGCCCTGTTGATCTGCCCATTGGTGATGGGAGTCGTGATGTGGCTGCTGATGCGCCAGTCCCAATCACCCCCGCATCAGAGTGAGACGGAGCCGCTCGACGAGCACGCCTCGACGGGTCGGTAATGAACTTCCGATCCGGGGCGAAGCTCGTCGGGTTCTAGCTCGCAGTCCTCGCGCTGACTGCACTCGGCATCGTCGGTTTGATCCGTGGTGCGAGCGGGCCCCGATTCGGACCACAGGCTGAGCCTGTCGCCATCGGGGGTTCGTCCGAGAACCCTGCTGCGATGGTCGCAATCAGGGCAAGCACCGCTGAAAGCCCCGGTGCCGGCGTATCAGGGGCGCTTGGCGACCTTGACGTACAGCACGGAACCTTTGACCATGTTCGTGCCAGCGGCCGGGGTCTGTTCGAGCACGGTGCCAGCGGCGACGGTCGTCGAGTTCGTCGGCTGTTCGATCAGGGTCCAACCGTTCGCTGCGGCTTCGGTGCGGACGCGGGCGATGTCAGTTTTCACGTAATCGGGGGCCGGAATCACCTGCAGTGCATCGTAGGCAGCTTTCGCAGCGGCCAGATCGCTCTGTGCGGTCTTTAACGATGCCTTGGCCGTGTCGAGCTCGCTGCGTGCAGCGGCCAGGTCGGAGGTGAGTGTCGCGATCTCAGCATTGGCGTCGTCGAGTTGGGTCTGCATGTCGGTGCTCGTCCCACCGTTGCTCGCGACCTGTGCGGCGAGCGCGTCGCGTTCGGTAGTGAGATCAGCGACGGCAACTTCGAGCATGGTCACCTGATCGGTGAGCCCCTTTGCCTCTTCCTGGGCGATGGTCAGCATCTCGACCTGAGTCTCGAGGTTCTTCGTTGCAGCAGCGTTGTCGATCGCGGTGATCTCGTCGAGTTGCGGGTACTCCGACGGTGACCTGTACTCACCATCGGCTCTGGTCCGCTCGAGCAACATGTCGAACGTCGAGGCAACATCGCCAGAAGCAGTGTCACCAGCAGGTGCAGTCACAGCGGCAGGCTTGGCCTCATCGTCGTCGGCCGATCCGATCAGGTATCCGGCGAGACCACCCAGGAGCAAGGCGACGACGGCCGCAATGTAGGGCCACACCGGGCGACGCTCAGCTTGAAGAAACCGTTCCTCGGTGTACACCGGCGGAATGGGTGCGTAGGCGACAGGTTGCACAGCATGGACCGGCACCGCCTGGACGGGCACGACGGTGGTCGGATCGGAATAGACATCAGCGATGACTGGTGCAGTGGGCACTTCGGCGAACATCGGAGGCTGTGTCGCCTCGACGATGTGCAACTGGGTGGGGTCTTGTACCACCACGGTCGGTGTCGGTTCTGCGATCGGGTCCAAACGCTCGGGTTCCATGATGATGTCCTTCCACTGCACGACGGCGGAAACCCGCCGCATGCAGATGTACCCGGTTACGTGGCACACCAGACACTGTGGGAAATGCCCGGAAACATTGAGCTTCCGGCCTATCGGGCCGTGCGACTTCGGCTACGGCACGCAGCTCCGCTACGACTACAGGGGTGAACGACCACTCTCATGCTGCGCCGAAGCCCGTCCGCGAAGAGCGGCAGCCTCCGCGCGAGGGCGTCGAGGAGGTGGCGCCGGGGATCATGCGACTGCAGCTGCCCATTTCGTTGCCAGGTCTCGGCCATGTGAACTGTTACGCGATGGAGGACTCTCGCGGCATCACGCTCGTCGATCCGGGGTTGCCCGGCCCGAAGACCTGGCGCGAGCTGCAGCGGATCATGAAGGCCGGTGGACTCGCGATCGAACGCGTGCACTCGGTGGTGATCACCCATTCTCACCCGGATCACTTCGGGCAGGCAGGTCAGTTCCGCAAGCGCTTCGGAGCTGACGTGATCACGCATCAGTTGTTCCGCACCTTTCTCGACCCGGAAGCCGAGGACCAGGAGAGCGCTGACGAACTAGAGGTGATCGACCGGCCGGTGAAGGCTCAGGTCGAGTCGCTACAGAGCCAGGACCTCCGTCTCGGACCGTTCGCCAAGCACACCCCCTGGGGCGGCGATCCGTACTCGATGCCACGCGCTCGCCGGCTGCGATACTGGGCAATGCGCAGGGCGGCGGGCCGCTTCGCCGCCACGCCAACCCCCACCCGCCGGGTGGAGGATGCCCAGGTGCTCGAGCTCGGCGGCCGCGAGTGGGTGGCAGTCCATACGCCTGGTCACACCATCGATCACCTCTGTCTCTACGACCCGGCAGCGGGGGTGATGATCAGCGGCGACCATGTGCTGCCCACCATCACCCCGCACATCTCCGGGTTGGGCACCACGGTTGATCCGCTGAAGGATTTCTTCGACAGCCTCGATCTGATGAAGGCCTTCGACGGCGTGCGGATGGTGCTGCCTGCGCACGGCCTCGAGTTTGACGACCTGTCGGGTCGGGCCGAGGCGATCAAGCGCCACCACCACGAGCGGCTCGACACGCTGCGCGCCGCCAGCGGCGAGATTGGTCGCGGCACCGTGCACGAGTTCATGCAGGTGCTGTTCCAAGAGCGGTCGTGGGGTTCCATGGCCGAGAGCGAGACATACGCCCACCTCGAACACCTGCGGCTGACGGGTGAAGCCGCGGTGGACGAGAGCGGCGAGCAACTCCGCTACAGCCTCGACTGAACGCAATGCCCGGAAGCCCGCGATGTCAGCTGGGACGGATGGGCGCTCCGAGCGTGATGCGGTCACGGCCGGCGATAGCGGCGCGGAACTGATCAATCGGGTGGGCGATCGAGCCGCTCCCGCCGCGCACGGATCGGAATGCCGGACGCCTGCTCGATGCCGTGGCTCTCGCTGGTCGGCGACGCAGCCTGTACTCGTCGGCGAAGCGAAGTGGGCAAGGAGGGTGAATGGAAGCTCGTTGCTCGGTGACATGCGGCGCAAGCTCTACGACTCGAAGCTCGCCGATCCCGACAACATGACCTTCGTCGTCTGCGCCCGTGAAGTTGTGGAACGGTCGGAGGGCATGACGGTCGTGACTGCTGCCGACATCTTCGGCTGAGTCAGGTGATCAGGTCTGCACTGGTCATTCGCAGGGCGGGATCGGGGTGAGGGTGTACTGCTCGGTTCCGGTGTTCGAGAACTGACCGCCGCCTCCTTGGACCGATCCTTCACCGCTGCCGATCATCGTGCCGGGCTGCCCCGTGCCATTGGGGAACGCGATCTCGTAGACGCCTGTTCCCGCGGCGCCGAATGGTCCCCCCGAATACTCGTACGTTCCGGAGAGTCCGCCGGAGAAATTCATGGTGAGCATGCCGGTCAACACGAACGGTTTCATGATGTCGCAGACGGCGGTGTTGGTCTGCCAGTCGTCGAGACCTCCGACGACCTGGTACGCGGCAGGCTGCTTGGTGTCGAAGTTGATGTCGACCCGCCCGATCCCGCGCTTCGACCGCGCCGCGAGCGAGACCGTGCCCGTCTTGTCCGGTTCGTCGGGAGCGCTGTACTCGAACTCGGCGGCGACCGGAACCGGAGTGCTCGACGGGTCGACCGACTTCTCGCCCGCCGACAGCAGGGCCTGCACGTTGCCACCGGTCGGTACCCCGTCCTGCTTGCCCCTCGGCCGGGCGTTGATCGTGGCCGTGCTGCCGGGTTGGAGGCCGGTCGTCCCCGGCGAGACGCCGTAGGCGATCTCGACGCAGCGTCCCGAGGTGTACCCCTGCTCGACCGCATCGAGCAGATAGGTCTGGATCAGACGGCCGAAGATGGTGGCAAGCTGGGCGTTGGATGTGAAGTGCTCCGGCTTGGTCGTGAACCAGTTGAAGTCGTTGAGCTTCGTCGCGGAGGAGCCGTCTGTACTCCACGACACCGATGAGTCGACGAACGCACCCATGCCGAGGCCGTCCCGCCTGAGTCGATAGTCGGAGCTCGAACTCGCGAGTTCCGCGTTGTCGTTCAACTGGCCTTTCACCTTGACTTCGAGTTTTCCGGTCTGCTTCTTTCCTCCCGCGGAGGCCGACACGTCGACCACCGCCTCGACGGTGAACTCCCCGTTCACGTCGGGGCAGGGCACGATCTTCACGTTGGTCTTGAGCGTCGTCGTCAGGCCTTCGTCTTCAAGGCTTGTGTCGACCGCCATTTCGACGGACTCATCCTTGGCCGTGATCGTGAACCCCTTTGTCGGAGTCACCGTCCCCGTCTTGCCGTCATTGGTGGCGGTGACGATCGCTTTGGAACCAAGGCCGACGACCATGAACCCACCGAACAACCCCATGCCGATGCTCGGCGGCTCGGCCTGCCCCCGCCGGAATCCGAGCGTCACCGGCGCGTCGGCGGCCGCCGCGAGTGCGGCGTAGAACCCGTCGTGCGAAGCAAACGCAGCCTCCGCGGCTGCCGGCCCACCGAGAGCCTCCTCGAGCCCCGACCACTCGGCCATCTGCAACTCGATTGCTCGATCGAGCGCGGCGGCCTCGGCCACAGCGGCATCGAGGTTCTCCGGATCGAACGACGCGAGTATCTCCTCGACCAGCGCTTCGGCTTGCTGATCATTTTGCTCCCCGACCGCCACCGAGTCGACCGCGTCGGGGATGGGCGGCGAATCGTTCGTGTCCGCGGAGTTCCCCCCGCACGATGCCACAGTGAAGGAGAAGGTGAGCAGGACGGCGCAGGCACGGGACGAAATTCGCTTCACCTGCGCAGTCTGGTCCAGAGAAGCGGTGAGCCAGAGCGATCCGACGCGAAGTCCTCGTCATCAGTCGATATTGAATTCGAGAGATTCCATGATGGGTGTCGCTTCCTCGAGCAGGCGCTCGAAGTCGGTCTCCGGCGCGATGATGGCGATCGTCAGAACCTGGGCCGACTCGCCGGGATAGTCGACGAGGTACAGCCGCATCCGGAACAACCCTGAATCGTCCACCGGTATCTGGTCGGGCGCCCACAGGTAGTAGCAGTAGTTGTCGCCGGTCCGGAACGTCACGTCCATTTGCAGCCCGTCGAGACCTGCGATGCGTACCGGCACGGTTGTGGTGGTCTCGAAATTGGAGTCGGCGGTGATGAGACGAGCCAGCGCCTCGGCGTCGGCGGGAGTCGGAACTTCCTCGCAGTCCTGTGCGTCGCCGGGACGGGGGTCGGCTGCGATCATGACGCGTCCGTATCGTCCCGAATCGAATCCCTTGTAGGTCGCGCCGTTGACCTGGGGGTCCAATGGTGGGGCTACCGCGAAGGTCACACCGCCGGCGAGGAGGCTGTACGGCACGGGCACGGATATCCCGTTCTCGGTTGTCGGAAGATTGTCGAAGATGTACCCGTACACCAGTCGGAGTTGACCGTCATGGCGGACAACGTGGAGATACTGCTCGACCAACGTCTCATCTTGGGCGAAGAGTCGCACCTTGTACTCCATCAAACCGTTCGGCCATACCGGGCCCTCCACACGCTGGATGTCCGATCGCACGTAGAGCGCGCCGCTGGTCGTGGCGTACAGAAGTGGCACGTCCCGGTCCTCGGCCCACGACCCTTCCGGCTCGCGGAGCAGATACTGCTCGGCACCTTCCCCGTCCACCCGGGCTTGGAGGAATGCCTGCAGAAGGGCGGTGACGTCAGCGTCGGATGGCGGGACGACCTGCTCGACCAGGAATTCGCCGTAGTTGTCGGGGTAGAGGATTCCCCAGAGGGATCCCGGTACCGCCTTGGTCTGTAGC
>JANOYI010000005.1:0-7843 GCA_031428795.1 Ilumatobacteraceae bacterium
CGCCCCGACAGCAGCCACATCCAGCAGGTGTTCACTCCGCGTCCCGACCTACAGCTCGAACAGCCAGCGCTCAGCCGCTGTGGTCCCGCTCAAGTCGCTCGCAGATGTAGCGCCGGAGCTCACCGATGGGAATCCGTCTTGAGCGGCCGATGTGGACCGAGGCGAGCTGGCCAGTGGTCAGCAGGTCGTAGAGCGAGCCGCGGCTGACGGAGAGGAACCGGGCGGCGTCGGGCAGGGTGACGAGTCGGAGATCATCGTCGAGGCCGGCGAAGTCAGTTCCAGTGGCGTGCATCGGGCGCTCCTTCTGATCGTGGGAGTACACAGGGATACGGAGCACGGATTCGCCCGGGCGCAGCACTCCTTCGGCTGATTTCTCACGCGATCGCGTCGGTAGTCGCGTTGCCTCCACGCGACTGACCACGCTATCGCGCCACAGAAACGTGACCGCCCACGCGACTGTGCGCGCAGTCGCGTGGTGAACAACACCATTGGCGCACCTTCGAACCCTGAGCCGGCACTGGGTCGGCCTCGACGCGCTGGAGGTCCTCATGCGCAGCCCCTCGCTCCACCCGACTCGATGGCAACACGCCCTCCCTGGCGCGGCCACATCCCGACGGCCGAACGGCAGGCCGAGGCACCAGCTACCGTCGGAACGAAACCGGCACGCTGGCCGACGTGCGGCACACCCGAGGCCGGACCCGCACGCGACTGTCGCCGCAGCGACGGCGGCGCAGCCGTGATGCAAGTGCGTCCACTTTCTGTCTCGTCCGGCACCGCCGAATCTAGCCCGTTCGGTCGTTCGGCGTTCGCCGACTCAGGGTGGTTGTGATGTTGTCGCTCGCGAAGCTCGGTCGGGGTAGCGAGGGGTACTACCTCGACGCAGTCGCGAAGGGTGCGGAGGATTACTACGTCGGTCGCGGTGAGGCGCCGGGGTACTGGGCCGGCCGCGGAGCCGAGCTACTCGGCCTCGACGGCGAGGTGGCGCCCGAGGCGCTGCGGGAGATCCTCGCCGGCACTGCCCCCGACGGTTCGATGCTCGGTGCGGGCAACCGAACCGTGCCCGGCTTCGATCTCACCTTCTCTGTACCAAAGTCGGTGTCGGTGCTCGCCGCGCTGCGGCCGGAGCTGTCAGAGCAGATCGTCGACGCGTGCGAGATCGCCGTCGCCCGGTCGATCGCCTGGCTGGAGGACAACGCCTGCTTCAGCCGGCGCGGCCACAATGGTGTCGAGCACGTCGACGGTGACGGCTACGTCGCCGCAGCGTTCCGTCACCGGACCAGCCGAGCCGGCGACCCGCAGCTCCATTGGCACGTGCTCGTCGCCAACACCACCCGCGGGCCCGACGGCCGGTGGCGCACTCTCGACGGCACTCGCATCTACCCGGCGCTGCGCACCGCCGGCTTCCTGTTCGAGGCCGAGATGCGCCACGAGCTGACCAACCGCTTCGGCGTCCAGTGGCGGCCGGCGCGCAACGGCATCTCCGAGATCGACGGCGCTCCCGCCGCGGTGTTGCGGCACTTCTCCAAGCGGCGGAGCCAGATCGAGGACCGGCTCGCGATCAAGGGCTACTCCAGCGGTCGGGCCGCGCAGGTCGCGGCGCTCAGCACACGCGACCGCAAGGCGGACCCGGAGTCCGACCAGACCCTGCGCGAGCGGTGGCAACGCGAGGCCGAGTCGATCGGCTTCGACCCGGCGAGCCTCGACCGACTGCTCAACCGTCCCCGGCGGGCGCTCGTGCTCGACAACGAGATCCCGGCCGCACTGAGTCCGAAGGGACTGACGCAAATGAAGTCGACGTTCACCCGTCTCGACGCGCTGCGCGAGCTCGCCGAGCGGGCCACTGACGGAGCGACGATCGATGACGTCGAGCGGGTCACCTCTCGGCTGCTCGACGATCCGGAGGCAGTCGACCTCGGCGTCGACACGAACGGCAGCGAAGACGTCGAACTGCGCTCCGGCCGGCGGATCGGCACGGTCACTCGCCGATACTCGACTCGCGAGCTCCTTGCGTTGGAACAACGAATCATCGACCTCGCTGTTCGGCGCAACACGGCAACCGACCGGGTCGTGCCGACCAGCTACCTCGACACCGGTCACCTCGACCACGGCTACGCCATGACGATCCACAAGGCACAGGGCCTCACCGCCGACGAAGCCCTCGTCCTCGCGACCGACGACCTGTACCAGGAGGCGGGGTACACAGCTCTCAGCCGAGCGCGACTCGACAGTCGGGTGTTCGTGGTCGCTAACGACTTCGACGATGACCCGAGCATCGACCTGAGCCACGCGGTGCGACAGAGCGGCTCTCGAATGCCCAACTTTGATCTGGCGCGCTCGTTGGGTCGGTCTCGGGGCGGCCACCTAGCAATCGATCGGTAGCACTCCGCGAGATCGGCAGCTCACTTCGCTCCAACCAGCAGGGCACTTCGGGGCGCGCCCTACGCCACAGATCGCCGGTTCAGGAGCCGTCGGAACGACACCGAACGGCGCTTCGGGGCGCCCCATATCCGGCGACAGGGGGCAGACCTCCGAGATGAAGCAGAGGAGAGTGTGCTCCTGCCTGGAAGCGGATGGCGACGGGAACTGCGGCAGACCGAAAGGATGGCGACAGACGAGCTTCGACGTCAGCGCGCCTTGATTGCTGACGCGGTGAAGAGCGCCGCTCCGGAGCGGCTGCGACGTACACGGCGACGCCGTGAACGTCCGCCGTCGCTTCTGCCCATCGTGTGGTTCACCGATCGTGTCCGAGCTGGCGCAGGCAGCGGGTGTCAGCGCGGCGAAGGCCGGGTCGCTCGACGACAGGTCCGACGTCGTGCCGACCGTCGAGGTGTGGTGTGTCGACCGTCAGTCGTGGGTGTCGCCTCCCGGCATGGCGGTGTCGCTCGACCGCGAGTGGCGTCGGCCATGTCGCGTCGCCACTGAGCGTGGCTCGGTCGGAGCGCAGCATGGTGCGGCGTCGGGGCCGACCAGGGGTCATACTTGCTCGGTGCTTCGCTTCCGCGCCCTGTCCGTCGTGCTCGTCGCCGCCATCCTTTCGTCGTCGTGCGCTGAGTCGAACGACACCGTGCGAGCATCGCAGTCGTCCGATGTGTCGACATCCGAGGTGTCGTCGTCTGAGGTGTCGACGTCGGACGGGGCGCCAGCGCCTGCGGCGGGCGGCATCGTCGTGTTCGAGGGCGGTGTCGTCACGGACGACGCGTTGGTGGCGATCGTCACCGGCGACACCGTCGACACCCAGGTAGCCGACGCCGTGATCGCTGCGTTCACCGCGCTTGCCGAAGACGAACAGATCGTGGCGTTCGCCGACCTGAGCCGACGCTACGAGCTCGAACTCGCCAAGGTGTCGGGCCTGCAGGACGCGATGGGCGACCCGGCAGCCGTCGAAGAGGCGATCGACCAGGCGTGGGCGCTGGTCGGCGCCCAGGTCGACGCGATCGACCCCGCCGCGATCATGCCGACCCCGGCACCCAGCGGCTTCCGCCGCTCCAGCAGCCCGGCACCCTCGGCGACCGGTGTGAGCTACGTCGGCTTGATGCTCGCAACCTTCGGGCTCAGCCTCATGAGCGACGCAGTCATCTCGTCGTCGAACGACTTCACCGCCGACCAGTACGCCGAGGACTCCTCAATGGCCGGCGTCAGCGTCGCCGCCGGTGTGGAGGGCGCAGCAATGGAGATGAAGTACGAAGGCGACCAGAACGGCGTGGCCGTGTCGTTCACCGCCAAGCAGCAGGCGATCGTGTGCCCCGACGCCACCGGCCGCTTCGAGGCCTCAGCAACGATCGATCTCGCCACCAGCCTGGGTAACACCGGCACGAAGTCGACGTTCGACCTGAAGGTGGAGGGTCAGGTCGACGACGATGCCAACCTTGCCAGCACCAACACGACGGGTCGCGCGCAAGCAGCCGACTTCGCCGGAGGCAAGGGCCAGTACGTCGACATGACCATCGGCGTCACCACCGGCGCCGGTGCCGGTCCGATGACGTACGCCGTGAACCGCACTGGTGGCACCGTCACCGCCCAACTCACCCAGATGACGATATTGATGCAGTTGATGTTCCAGACGTTCGTCGGCGACAAGCTCGTCACTGCCGCCACGAAGGCATGGCAGTCGGGACGATGCGTGCAGTTGACCGTGACCCCGTCGGCCGGACCTGGCGGCTTGGACCCGAGCGCCGAGGTCACGGTCACGGCCGCACCCAAGAGCAAGGTCGACGGCGCACCCGCCGGCGGCACCGTCACCGCCACCCTCACCGCCGGCGAGGCATCGGTGTCACCGTCAGCGACCAAGGTGCCCGCAGACGCCACCTTCACCTACCTCGCCCCCGGCGAGAAGGACAAGACCGGCGTCGTGTCGTTCGAGTCACGATCCAAACGCGGCGTCGGCAAAGCATCGATCAACTTCGACACGAAGCAAGCGCCACCACCGACCGTGCGCATCGCTGGACCGGTGACCTTCTCCCTCATGGGCTTGGAGGGAACTGCGCTCATCGACGTCACGCTCACCCCGGACCCCGACGGCGTCTACAGCGGAACGGCCGAAGCCCAGATCACCGGCGCATTGAACGCGATGCAGACGACATGCACGTCGGCGACGTGGACCGAGTCGATCGATTTGATGGCCACCCTCACCACCGAGAACGACGAGCAGGTCCTGATCATCTCCACCGTCGGTGAAGCACCACGCGGCACACCGGTGCCGACCAAGTGCACCACCGCAGGCATCGAGGTCCCGTCACGATCGCCGCTCATCTCGTCCTCGCTGTTCGGCGAGGTCCGCATCCGAGCGGTGAACGGCGACCAGGACTTCGTCGACACCGTCGCGACCGGCACGGTGGTGGGCACTGTGGCCGTCAGCGTCAGCTGACGGCCGGTCGATACGCAGGCCAGATATCGCACCTGGCGCGGAGGAAGAAGTACAAGCGCCGAGTCGAAGCGTCCCGATTCGTTCTCGTTGAGAGCGCGATCTTTGGTGGCTTGCGCTGCGACGCGCCGATCAGCCTTCCGGCGCTCACAACTTCGATGTGCGCTGTCCGCATCGGTGTCGAGCCCGTCCCGGTAGTACAGACCGAAATCCCAATCCGACGACGACGTCGCAATTCCCGCCGCGCGTGAGCCCCCCAGCGCGACCGCCACCACCCCAGGAATCTCAGCGAGCTCGTCGGCAAGGTGACGCATGCCAATGGTCTAGCCGTCAGCCGCGCTGGCACCGGCCGAGTTTCGCGCCGACCGCATTCCCCGCATCAGTGCCGCATGGCCACAGTTCCTCGAATCACCCCGGGACCGCGAAGCGTGGTTGCCGGCGAACGGATCAGCGAACTCGCGACTGTCATCAGTCCGGCGGTAGGTGGCAGTCTGAGATTGGGCCGTCAGGGCGCCCGCAGGCGACTTCGGCTGCCACCCTAGGATGGTCGCCCGAGCGTGATCGATGGACCGTCCGCAGGGGACTCTCCCGGCGGTAGGGACGCGCCGTTGGTCAGCGTGAGGCAAACTCGTCCAGGATGGACCTGGTGAGGATGATGGCATCGCTGATGTCTGAGGATTCTCCTTCGCCGCACTGTTTCGCGAAGGCGTCCGGGCCGAGAGCGTGCTTCGCGTTCTCGAGCAGCAGGTCGGTGATTGCCTGATCGGACGGGAGCAGGGCATTGTTGTTTCGGCGGAGCGTCGCCAAGGCGTGGGCGCAGAGGTGTGTCGCTTCGTTCCAGCGCTCTGCGGTCGCGGCGAGGCGCGCGGCGATGATCGCCGAGTATGCGATGACAAGTTCGCTGCCGAGTTGTTGAGCGAGATGGAGAGCGTGCGTTTGCTGCTGGGCCGCGTCGGAAAGGTCGTCGAGGCGTAGTGCCACCTCGGCAAGGTTGCAGTACGCCATGTCTGCGCTGAAGCTGTTTACCGCGAGCGCTTCTGCCAGCGCCTTTCGGGAGAATTCTCGGGCCTGGAGGTCATCGCCGAGCTCGATGGCCGCGACGGCGTGGAGGTTGAACAGGCGAGCCCGCCCATGGGGCGACGTCAATGGGTCGACGACGCCTTCGGCTACCTCCATTGCGGCACGTGGGTTACCCTCGATGACCGAGACGAATCCGACCAGCTGCTCGATGTGAAATTCGTCCCACGGTGCTTCACGCCCGACTTCGAGACGGAGCGCAATGGCCTCGTCCAGGAGCGACATCGCGACCGTCGTGTCGCCTCCGCTCATGGCCAGACTCGCACATCCCGCAAGCAAAGAAATTCGCTCAACGCTTCTCGACGGCAACAGCGCCAAGTACGCGAGTCCCTCATCGAGACTGCCCGAGTTGTAACCAGCTTGGGCGATCACTATGCAGGCCAGAGCCTGGCAGGTGTGTTGGTCGACATGCCCAAGTGCCGCGATGAGCCCGCGGACGTTGTCGATCTCAGTGGAGCTCTCGTGAAGGCGGTCGTGGTCGAGCCCTTCCAGTTGGGGACCGAATCGTTCGAGGAAGTGTCGGGCAAGCCGACTTGCGACGTCGTTGTTCGCACCTTGCGACTCGAGGTGCTCACGGGCATAGGCGCGGATGGAGTGAAGGCAGCGGTAGCGGGTGTCGTTGGCGCTGAGGTCAACTTCGACGAGTGACTTGTCGACCAGCGACCACATCGTCTCGGCGGCGATGGCGGGCTCCGTGGCCATGGCCACGGTTGCGGTGGTGAGGTCGAAGCTGGCCGCGAAGACACCGATCGCGGCGAGCCCGGCTTGCTCATCCGAGTTGAGGAGGTGCCAACTCCAGTCGAGCAAGGCGCGCATGGTGCGTTGGCGGTCTGGAATGTGGCGATCGCGATGTCGCATTGCGAGACGCTGTTGATCGAGACCGGCGAGGATCTCGCCCACTTTGAACTGGGCGGTGCGAGCAGCTGCAAGTTCAATAGCCAACGGAAGCCCATCGACACGACCGCAGATCGTCGCAATCGACTCCATCTCGTCGGAATCTGGTGAGAATCCGTGCCGTGCATCCAGCGCCCGACGGATGAAGAGCCGAACGCCGTCATCGATCGCGTCGAGCGGTGCAAGCCGCCATACGTGCTCGCCACCGAGACCGAGTGGTTCCCTACTTGTCGCCACCACCTTTACCGACGGGCAGCATTCGAGAAGATCGTCGACCCGATCGGCTACGGCAACCGTCAGATGCTCACAGTTGTCAAAGATCAGCACGCTCTCGCGAGGCGCGACTTGGGTGACGACCTCGTCCCACGCATCATCGACGCCGGCAAGAGGGATACCGAGCGAGACCGCCACCACGTCGAGGATGAGCAGCGGATCACCAACAGCGGACAAGTCGATCATCCAGATGCCATCAGGCCAACGATGTGCGGCCCTGAGGCCCCACTCAGTCACCAGGCGAGTCTTGCCGAGACCACCCATGCCAACGATCGTGGTCAACCGCTGGGCCCCAACCAACACGTCCAACTCGTCGAGCTCGGCGTCGCGGCCCACGAACGCGCTTCGAGGCCGGACAATGTTGTGCCCATCAGCAGGAATAGCGCGCACGGCTGCAAACTGGCGGTCGCCACCTGTCGCCGCAACTTGGAGCAGTTCGACTGGTTCGTCGAAGTCCCTCAGCCGATAATGCCCCAGCGACCGCAGAACAACCCCCACCTGGGAGACCGCCCCAGAGGCGGTGGAGGCAGACGTGAGGATCTGCCCTCCGTGCGCCGCCGATACGACGCGGGCCGCCTGATGAACTGCGAACGCCACATAGTCATAACCGCGTGGGTACGCCAACCCAGCGTGTACCCCCATCCGAACTCTGACCGCCGCTCCGTCCGGCCACGGCTCCGCATCGAGAGCCTCTTGCCCGGCAACACAGGCCCGAAGCGCCGCTGCCGCGTCGGCGAA
>JANOYI010000006.1:0-1774 GCA_031428795.1 Ilumatobacteraceae bacterium
GTTGGCGCGGGGCATGGCTTCAGGCGCGGACGGACCAGCCTTTGTAGCCCTCGGTGAAGCCGGCGATTTGCAAGGCGGCTGCGACGGGCATCGCGGGCATGATGGGCTCGCCGTTGACTTTGCGGACCTCGACGCTGCGGGTGCGACCGTCCTTGACCAGATTGGCCAGCGAATCGGCCCAACCGATGTCGTCGGCGGACGGACCGAATGTGACGATGTGGTGCGAGCGGCGATCGAACCACACCAACGGCACGCCAGACCGCGACACCACCAGCGCGCCCGCCGAACGGGCTGGGCGACCAGGCGACTCGGGCCACGCCAGTGCGGCACCGTACGGCTGGGCGGGGTCGGTGGCGGCAAGAACCACCGGAGGTGGCGCGTCGGCCGGATGTAGTTCGTGGTCGGGCACCTCACGCAGGCTTCGCAAACGATCCACTGCCCCCGGCAGGCTGAACTGTGCCGCGCCAAGCCCAGTGACGAAGTAGCCGCGACGGGTCTGGCCGCGCTCCTCCAATACCTTCAGCACGCCGTAGACGCTTGCGTAGCCGCCACGGATGCCCTCGGCCAGCACCGCCTCGCGAGTGACCACCCCGTAACGATCGAGCAGCTGCAAAGCACTGGTGTGCGCGGCCTCGGTGGACGACGGAGCCGGCAACAGCAGCGGCGCGACCAGGCTCCAACGGCCGGCACCCAGCGGAGGGCCGATTCGCGTCAACCGGCCGGGCCGCGGACGACCGCGCACCGGCCCAGCGGGGCGACGGCTCTTGGTGCCCTTCGCGCCCAGCAACGCTCGCAACGGCGCCAACGAGTCGTTGGTGACCTCGCCAGCCCACACAAGATCCCACAGCGCGGTGAGCAGCTCGGTGTCGGTGACGTCGGCGGCGGCCGCGCGCAGGCCGCCCCAGAAGCTGGCGCCGTGGTCGGTGAGGTGCGAGCGAAGCGCGACGTGTAGCGGCCCCGACGGCGGCTCGATGGTCTCCCAACTCTGCACCAGCACCGGAAGCTGGTCGGCGAAGCACAGGCGAATGCGGCCGTCATTGCCGCCCAGTGCACCCGCGCCCACCCACACCAGCTCGCCAGCCGTGCACAACTCGTCGAGGTCGGCGGCCCGATACGAACGCAAGCGTGCGGGCAGCACCTCGCTCTCCAGCGAACTGGCCACCAGCGCCGACCCCTGCAGCTGACCCAGCGCCTCGACCAACCCGTCGAGCCCACGCCGATCGCCCGGAATGCTGTGCCACCCCAACAGGAACCGCGCATATGCGTCCTGCTCGACCGGCTCGACTTCGCGACGAAGCGCAGCCAGCGAACGACGACGCAACTGCCGCAACACATCGATATCGCTGAACTCGCGGCCGCTGCCGTTGGGGCGGAACTCGCCGCGCACCACACGACCCTCGGCTTCCAGTGCAGTCAGCGCACCCATGGCCCTGTCCACAGAGATGCCGAAGCGAGCGGCAAGATCCTCAACCAAGAACGGCCCGTTGGTGCGCGCGTACCGACCGACCAGACCCTCCCAAGGATGCGGCACCGGCTCGGTGAACGCTCGCGGCAGGCCCAGCGGCACGTTGCAGCCGAGCGCATCGCGGTAGCGGGCTGCATCTTCGGCGGCGATGAACCGGTCGACCTGCGCCACCGACACCGAGATGGCACGCCGGTCGTGCAACAGCTCGGTCAGCCATGCAGCACCGTCCACGCCCTCACAGCGCAAGTCGATCTCCGCCGCAGAGAGATCGCCGACCTTGCGCAACACGTCGTGCAGTTCGTCGGCCGA
>JANOYI010000007.1:0-15404 GCA_031428795.1 Ilumatobacteraceae bacterium
CGAACCGCGGAGGTGGAGGCAGGTGCACCCCCGCGGTTCGCCAGAACGCTGCCGGCGCCAATGGTGAGGGCGACGAAAACGGCAATGAACACAAGTGCCACCAGAACGCGGCGGCGCAGAAAGACCTGAGTGCTGGGCCGGCTGTCGACCCGAAGAGCCGGACCCGCCGCATGCCCACGCGAAAGACGCGTCGTAACACCCTTCATTGGAAGGACACGTGTCGGCACCACGACGGTGTACGAGCTGAGTGCTGCGGCCATGAGACTTCCTTCACTGGATGCGGGTGAACTGGGTAAACGGGAGAGCCGTGTGGGCTGGTGGCTGAGAGTGGATCGAACGGGTGTTGCACGAACGACTGTTCGTAGTCTGCCCGAACGATTGTTCGACGTCAACCCCGACACGAACATTTGTTGCACGAACGAGTGTTTGACCTGATCGACGAACAGGTGTACGCTGCTGACATGGCTGAACAACTCACCGCCCGCCAACGGGGCATCCTCGACATGATCGAAACCAGCATGCGTGAGCGGGGCTATCCGCCCAGCGTGCGTGAAATTGGTGAAGCCGTTGGGCTCACCTCCCCATCCACTGTGCACAGTCACCTGGCCTCGCTTGAACGGATGGGTTACCTCAAGCGCGACCCAACCAAGCCGCGTGCCATTGAGGTTCGGTTCGATCCGTCGTCGGGCGCTGCTATCGAGCGTCGTCCTGTTCGTCACGTGCCGCTCGTTGGCGATGTTGCCGCGGGTACCGATGTCCTCGCTCAGGAGAACGTTGAAGAGCTGTTCCCGCTCCCGGAAGACTTCACCGGCGTTGGCGACCTCTTCATGCTGCGGGTCCGTGGCGATTCGATGATCGAGGTCGGCATCATGGACGGCGACTTCGTCGTCGCCCGTGCGCAGACCACTGCCACCAACGGCGAGATCGTCATTGCCGGCATCCCCGGTGAAGAGGCCACGGTCAAGACCTATCAGCGCAAGGGCAACACCGTCACGCTGGTGCCGGCAAACCCTCGCCTGCAACCAATGGTGTTCACCGACAACGAAGTACAGATCTTCGGTCGCGTGGTCACCGTCATGCGCCGCCTCTAGTCGTTACACAGCGAGTCGTTACACAGCGAGTCGTTACACAGCGAGTCGTTACACAGCCCTATTGCTGCGGCGCTCCCCACCCTGGCCCCGTTGGGCCGGGACCGGGGGGCGCCGTTGGCGCGGACGGCGCCGTTGGCGTGGATTGTGTCGTTGGCGCGGACGGTGCCGTCTGATTGGGGGGTGCGGGAGTGAATGGCACGGGTGCAGCAGCCGGATAGGCACCCGGAACCGCTGCCTGCGGCTGCCAACCGGGCACGGGTACCGGTGTGGGCTGCCACATGGCCGGTGAACCATTCGTCGGCGGGGCTGGCGGCGTCGACTTCCTCTTGCGCAAGCCCAGAAGCAGTAGCAGTCCCCCCAGCAGCACGCCGATAGCGGCGGCGCCCACGCCAGCAAGGCTCATCGCCTCCGCGTCGGTGTCCGGTTTGCCACCGATTGCGATCGCGAAGTCGGTGGCGTCGCTGGTGACGGTCAGCCGGTACGTGCCGGGCTCGGTGATGTCCACCGACTGGTGGGCCTGGCCGGCGAAATCGCCCTCTGCGTAGCTCGGGGAATCAACGGCGGTGAGAGATGCCTCTTCGTCAGATGCGTTCAGCAGGGTGAGCGAGACACGCGGCAGATCGGCGTCGCTGCGCTGGTAGGTCGTGCCTCCGGCCCCACAGTCGCCGTCGACCGCACCAATGCTGCCTTTGGTTTCGATGTACATCGTGAACGTTGCCGTCTTGTCGAACTCGAGAGTGGTGGTGCAGCCCACTGGCGCGCGGGCGAAGCGCTTGATCGTCTCCTCTTCGGCGGAGCCACTCAGCGCGATCAGTACGACGCCGGCGCCGATTCCAAGGACGGCTATGGCGATGCCGGTGAACATCAGGCCCTTGCGCCGTTGTGCAGGAACGGGTGCGGCAGCGCCTACCGGTGGAACGGGCCCCGGGCCGTACGTCGGGTACTGCATTGCGACGGGGGGTGGCGGCGGCGGTGCAGTCGGTACACCAAAAGGTGAGGTGGGCTGCGCGCCCGCCGGCGGGTCGGGTTGATACGACATCAGTGCACTCCCAAGCGCGAAGCGACCAGTTCGATTCGGTCGTCAGGTTGTACCACGGCCGCTCGCACGTTGTGTGCACCGCCTGCTCCGTAGAAGTCGCCGGGGCTGACCAGGGCGCCTCCTTCGCGAGCGAGGCGCTCGGCAAACTCCCACCCGTCGTGGGCATCGAACCAGAGGTAAAAGCTGCCCGCTGGCATCGACACTTCCAGGCCCGACCAGGCCGACAAGATGTGCGCGAATCGCTCGAGGCGGTGGCGGTAGCGATCTCGTTGAACCTGCACGTGAGCGTCGTCGGCAAGTGCGGCGATACCCGCTGCCTGCGCTGGCCCGGGAACCATCATGCCCACGTGTTTGCGGACCTCTTTCAGGTAATCGACCAATCCGGCGTCGCCCGCGTAGAAACCCACCCGCACGCCGGCGAGGTTGGAGCGCTTCGACAGCGAGTGCACTGCGACGACGCCCTCGAAACCCGACTGCAGGATTGTGCTGGGCGGACCGTCCCACGTGAACTCGACATAGCACTCGTCGCTGAACACGGGCACGTCGTTCGCCCGGCCCCAGGCGGCTGCAGCTGCTAGGTCGCTGAGCGCGCCGGTTGGGTTCGACGGACTGTTGACCCACAGCATGAGCGCACGCGCAGCGTCGGCAGGGTCGATTGCGGCCAGGTCGATGGACCCGTCTGCGGCGGCGGGCACCGGCACCCCTCGGCAGCCGGCCAGTGTGGCACCCATCTCGTAGGTGGGGTAGGCAACAGCTGGATAGAGCACGGTGTCGCGCCACGGCGTGCGCAACTTGAGGTAATGCGGCGTTGTGGCGACGAACTCCTTCGTGCCCACGCAGGCAGCGATCTGTGCGATCGGAACATCGACTCCAAAGCGACGATCGAACCAACCGCGAATAGCTGTCCGCAGCGCCTCGCTGCCGATGCTTGCCGGATAGCCGCGCTCGCTGTTGCTGTGGCCCAACGCGTGCAGCACCTCGGGCGGCGGCGGGTCACATGGCGTGCCTATCGATAAATCGACGACGCCTCCATCGAGCGCATTTGCGAGCGGCGCGAGCCGGTCGAGACGGTCATACGGGTAGGGCGGCGGAACGAAACCCTGCTGTCCGCTGCCATTGCGTGCGTTGCTGCCTTGGTCGTTCATGCGATCACCATCCTGCCTGATGACATCCTGCCCGACGACCTAGCGTCGCGCCCATTGCGGGGGTTACTCGAGTTGGACAACGAACTCACTGAGGCGACCAACAGACGCGTCGGCCAACCGAGCACGCACCCGCACGCCCTCCGTGTCATGGAAGGTGGAGACCACTTCGCCCTCGCGGTGAATCGAGGCCAGGACATCGCCACGATCGTAAGGAATCAACAGCTCGACGACGGCGGTGATGGACCGCAGCCGATCGCCGAGGACCTCCAGGAACCTTTCGATCCCCTCCCCCGTCTGTGCGCTGAGCGCCACGGAGCCTTGGTGGCGCGCTTGCAGTTCGGCAGCAACCTCGGGGGCCACGTCGACCTTGTTGAACACCAACAGCTCTGGCACCTTCAGCGCATCGATCTCTCCGAGCACCTCGCGAACCGCGTTGATCTGTCCCTCGGGGTCGGGTGCAGCGCAGTCGACAACGTGGACCAGGAAGTCGGCCAGGCTGGCGACCTCCAACGTGCTCTTGAACGCTTCCACAAGGCCGTGCGGCAGCCGCCGCACAAAGCCCACCGTGTCTGTCAGCAACACTGGCTCGCCACCCGGCAGCGAGAGCCGCCGCGTGGTGGGGTCGAGCGTCGCGAACAGACGGTCCTCCACCAGCACACCGGCTTTGGTGAGCTGGTTGAGCAGAGTGGACTTGCCAGCGTTGGTGTAGCCAACGATGGTGACCGCTGCGAGGCCGCTGCGACCACGACTCTTGCGCTGCAGCTGACGAGTGTGCTGCAGTTCCTTGAGGTCGCCCTCCAGCTTGGTGATGCGCCGCATGATCCGGCGGCGGTCAACTTCGAGCTTCGTTTCACCACCGCCGAAGCGGCTACCAACGCCACCTCGCTGCTGCGAGAGATTGGCCTTGGCCCCCCGTCGCAATCGCGGCAGGCGATAGCGCAGCAGAGCGAGTTCGACCTGCGCCTTACCCTCGAGCGTGTGTGCGTTTTGAGCGAAGATGTCGAGGATGACCGCGGTGCGATCGAGCGCAGTACGGCCGAGCACCTTCTCCAGGTTGTACTGCTGCGCTGGGCTGAGCTCGTTGTCGAAGACCACCGTGTCGGCGTCGACCGCCAGGCACAAATCTCGCAGTTCTTCAACCTTGCCCTTGCCGATGTACCAGGTGTGGTCGGGCGAGTCGCGGCGCTGCACGATGCGGCCGGCCTCGTCGGCACCCGCAGTGTCGATCAACAGCGACAGCTCGTCGAGACCAGCCTCGGTGTCCTCATCGGTGTGGCCAGGCCGAGTCACACCGACCAAGACAATTCGTTCGCGCTTTGTGCGCTCGATCAGCGTGGCGCCAAGGGCTTCGTTGTACGGCGAGTTCATACCGATCCTTTCAGCACCGCGTTGCTTGTCATTCGTGCGTCACTCGTCCAGATCCACAATGACGGTGGCGACGTACTGCGCCGGGCCAATCAGAGTGACACGCCCCGGCAGCGGGTGGTGCAGACGTACCTTTGCATCGCCGCCGTCCATGTGCACCACGATTTCTTCGGCACTGGCCGGGACCAGGCCCCATTCGCTGGCAGCCCACGCACTCGCACAGGCCCCCGTGCCACAGGCCTCGGTGATTCCGGCGCCGCGCTCGTGCACGCGCATCGTGATGGCGTGCGGCTCGGGGCCGGACTCAACGATCTCCAGGTTGATGTAGGGCACGATGCTGCCCAACGTGAGCAGGTCGACCGCGCCCACTTCATCGACACCGACGACCGCATGTGGGTTACCCAGGCTGAGGTGTCGAACCGGCCGCAGTGGGTCGGCGCCGATGGAGTGCCAATCTGGCGGCTCCGCGATCTCGACGACGGCACCCATGTCGACCGAGGCGTGGATCACATCGGGCTCGTCAGTAGTCGAGATGGTGACCAAGCGGTCGCCGGCGTCAGTCAAGATCAGCTGATCGCGAGTGTTGCCTCGGCGCATCGAAAGCGCTTGAGCAAAGCAGCGAATGCCGTTTCCGCTCATCTCGGCGCGTGAGCCATCGGCGTTGTAGAGCACCATCTGAGCGGCGTACCCCTCAGCGCTCTCACCGACGAGCAGGCCGTCCGCACCGATGCCACGACGGCGATCGCACAGTTGGCGAGCAAGCGCGGGCAGGTCGGCGGTGTCGGGGTGGAAGACGACCAGAAAGTCGTTTCCAAGACCATGGTGTTTGGTGAGGGTGAGCTGTGTCATGACTGCTGAAGAACTGCCAGAACCTCGGTGACGGGGTCGTTTTCGATCTGCACCCAGCGTATGCGAGGGTCGCGGCGGAACCATCGCTCCTGGCGGACAGCGAACTGGCGCGTGCGCAGTATCACTGACGCCACCGCCTCATCCAGCGAAACCTCGCCTTGGAGGTGCGCAATGAGTTCCTTGTATCCGAGAGCCTGGCGAGCGGACCGCGAGAGCGGCGGGGTCTCGGCCAACAGTTGCTCAACCTCCGCCAGAAGCCCAGCAGCAATCATCCGGTGAACGCGCTCGGCAATTCGTGCCGTCAGCACCTCGCGGGGCCACTGCAGGCCGACCTGCTCGAACCCGACTGGCGGGTACTGATCCATGCCCGGCCCGAACGAACTAAACGGCCGGCCACTGCCCAGGGTCACCTCGAGGGCGCGAACCACTCGGCGTTCGTTGCTCGGCTCCATCCGGCTTGCGGCAAGTGGGTCGAGCGCGGCCAGTTCGTCGTGCAGCACCGCACTCCCGTCTATATTCGCACGGGATTCTAGTGTCGCTCGCACCTCTGGCCACCTGCCGGGGATCTCCATCGGGTCCGTGAGTGCACGGAGATAGAGGCCGGTTCCGGCCACCACGACAGGCCGATTTCCGCGCTGAGCGATCGCCGCCAGCGCGGCCTTGGCCGCCCGTTCGAAGTCGGTGACCGCGAAGTCATCGCTGGGTTCAGCAAGATCGATGCCGTGATGCGGTATCGCTGCCTGATCCACAGCTGACGGCTTGGCGGTGCCGATGTTCATCCGTCGGTACACCTGCATGGCGTCGACGGCAATGATCTCGATACCAGGGTGGGCGGCGGCATACGCCATCGCCACATCGCTCTTCCCCGATGCAGTCGGGCCGAGGATGACGAGCGGCTGGCTGGGCGTACTGCTCACCCTGCCGACACGGCGATACGGCGCTTGTGCGCGGGTTCGGCCACCAACTCGACGAACCGACCCATCAGGTGGTGCGGTGCGGCCGACGTGATCTCCACAGTTGCGTACGAGCCGGTGCGCATTGGTTGAGTCGGCGTGAAGTGCACCAGTTTGTTCTGTCGGGTACGGCCCGAAACGACCGACGGGTCCTTCTTGCTGGGCCCTTCGACAACCACTTCCTCGATACGACCGATACGCGCCTGATGCTTCAGCAGCGCGCTGTGCTCGACGACGACCCGAAGACGCTGGAAGCGTTCGGCGACCACTGTCGGATCGACGAACTGGTCGACCATCACAGCAGCCTCGGTGCCCTCGCGTGGCGAGAAGACAAACGTGTACACATAGTCGTATTCGGCAGCTGCAGCCACCTCTAGCGTGCGCTGCAGGTCGGCCTCGGTCTCGCCAGGGAAACCAACGATGATGTCCGTGCTCACGGCCAGATCTGGAACCGCAACTCGCGCCTGCGCCAGTCGCTCCAGATAGCGCTCAGCCGTGTACCCACGATGCATGATGGCCAACACCCGATCGCTGCCGGACTGCAGCGGGTAATGCAAGTGCTCACACATGGTGGCGCTGCCGGCCATCGCCGCAAACGTGTCGGGCCGCATGTCCTTGGGGTGCGGGCTGGTGAAACGCATGCGCCGCAACCCGGGCACGGAACCAACGGCGGTGAGAAGATCGGCGAACAGCGGCCGCAGCCTCGCCTCGGCGTCGCCGCCCTGGCGGGCCGCCAGCTGCAAGTCGCGCCCGTAACTGTTCACGTTCTGGCCCAGCAACGTCACCTCGGTGACGCCGTCGGCCACGAGCGCGTGCACCTCGGCGACGATGTCATCGAACGGGCGGCTGATCTCGACTCCTCTTACCGCGGGAACGATGCAGAACGCGCAGTTGTTGTCGCATCCGATTTGGATGGTGACCCACGCGTTGTACCCGGTGTCGCGCCGCGCCGGCAGTGCGCTGGGGAACATCGCATGATCATCGAGCACCGCTGCGTCGAGAATTTCGGTGATCTGACCGAACTCCTGCGATCGCTGCACCAACTCGGCGGCACGATGCACGTTGTGAGTGCCCATCACCACGTCGACCCACGGCGCCTTGCTGGCCACCAGGTCGCGATCCTTCTGTGCCAGGCAACCCGAGACCACAATTTGGCGGCCTTCGCGCTCGTTCTTCCACGTGCGCAGCCAACCGAGCGTGCCATACAGCTTGTTGTCGGCGTTCTCACGAATGCAGCAGGTGTTGAGCACGACGACGTCGGCGTCGTCCTGATCAGAGACCGCGGTCAAACCGTCCGCGTCGAGTAGACCCGAGATGCGCTCGGAGTCGTGTTCGTTCATCTGACACCCGAAGGTGTGCACGACGTAGCTGCGGGTCACGACGAAGAACGCTACCGCCGACGTCTCATCGCTGCGGTGCCGCCCACTCGGGCGACATCGGGTTGTACGCAAGTTCCCACAAATGACCGTCAGGGTCTGCCACATACCCGGAGTAGCCGCCCCAGAACACCGTGTGGGGTTGCTTGACCACCGTGCCACCCACCGCAGCCCACGAGGCGAAGGCCGCGTCGACCAGCTCGATCGTTGCCAAGTTGATGGCCAGCGAGACACCACGGAAGCCGCTGCCCTCGGCGGGAACGGCGGCGTCGAGTGCGAGCGCCTCGCGCCCAAACAACCCAACGACCACCGCACCCACTTGAAAGAAGCTGATCTCGTCCTCCGAACCGCCGAGCCGTTGCCAGCCCAGAGATTCGTAGAACGATGTGGAGGCAGCGACACCGCGCACCCCAAGCGTGACGAGGCTGAGGTGCGCAGGTACTGACATCGTGCAGGCGACCTAGAGCTCGATGGGTTGCTCGTCGGCTGCCGAGAAGGCAACCTCGACCGGCGCATTGGCATCGACACCGATGCCTGCCTGCACACGAACCTTCTCGGAGACCTCCACCATGATCTCGGGGTTGGCCGACAGGAAGTTCTTCGCGTTCTCGCGACCCTGGCCCAACTGCTCACCCTCGTAGGTGAACCACGCACCCGACTTCTTGATGATGGCCATGTCGACCGCCATGTCGAGCAACGAGCCTTCACGACTGATGCCCTTGCCGTACATGATGTCGAACTCGGCCTGCCGGAACGGCGGTGCCACCTTGTTCTTGACGACCTTGACACGGGTACGGTTACCCACGATCTCGGTGCCGTCCTTGATGCTCTCGATGCGGCGGATGTCGAGCCGGACCGAGGCATAGAACTTCAGCGCACGGCCACCAGGGGTGGTCTCGGGCGAGCCGAACATGACGCCGATCTTCTCGCGCAACTGGTTGATGAAGATCATGATGGTGTTGGTCTTGCTGAGGTTGCCCGTGAGCTTGCGCAATGCCTGACTCATCAAGCGGGCCTGCAGACCAACGTGCGTGTCGCCCATCTCGCCTTCGATCTCGGCGCGAGGCGTGAGGGCTGCCACCGAGTCAATGACCACCACGTCGATGGCACCGGAACGCACCAACATGTCGGCGATCTCCAGCGCTTGCTCACCCGTATCGGGCTGGCTGATGAGCAGCTGATCGATGTCGACGCCAATGGCCCGCGCGTAGATGGGGTCCATCGCGTGCTCAGCGTCGATGTAGGCACAGATGCCACCATTGCGCTGTGCTTCGGCCACGACGTGCATGGCCAGCGTGGACTTACCCGAGGACTCTGGGCCGAAGATCTCAACCACGCGGCCGCGGGGCAGACCGCCCACACCGAGCGCCACGTCGAGCGCCAGGGCACCCGTCTGGATGGCCTCGATGCCCATGGTGGTCTTCTCGCCCATCCGCATGATGGAACCCTTGCCGAACTGCTTGTCGATGGCCGCCAGGGCTACATCAAGTGCCTTTTCTCGATCGTTGCTCACAACTGTCTCCGTTTCCTGCCATACCCGAGTGGGTGTCGTTGGTGAGGACCGTTGCCGGCCCCGATGAGTACCGCAGCGACGCTTTGAGAACGTTGCGGTGGTGAGAGGCACCGTACGAAAAGGGTGTGACAGAGTTCCCAGAGGAGTGCTTCTGCCGTGGTTGACGCCCTGTTGTTGGCCGTACGAGTGGTATTACAAGTGATGGTACGTGTGTTCGAACAACAGGAGTGTAACTACGAACAGTAGTTCGATCAAGCATCCTCGGCAACATTTTGTTGCGGGGCCCCCGCGGCCGCCGCTTCTGCAAGTTCACGATTGTCTGGCTTGTGCGTCAACAGGTCCACCGCCATCCACAACGTGTTGGTAAACGGGAATGCCAACACGGGAATCACGATGGCGCCGATGACGAAACCGATTGTCAGCGCCGTGACAGGAAAGTCAGGCGCGGTCGCGACGAATGCAACCACCATGCCCACCGCAAGCGCGCCGAACGTGATCACAACATTCAGTGCGATGGGACCCAGCTCGAAGCCATGCTCACGATGCCACTGGATGCCACACGTTCGGCAACGGTCGTAGCGCAGCATCCACCGCCGAATGAACGTACGCCGACTGCCGCAGTGAGGACACTTGAGGACGATTGCTCGCCGAAACATCTTCCACGCGGAGGGCAACTCAGGATTCATACCCCCTATGGTATGGAAGTCGTGTCTGGAATCCGAAATACTCTGCCGGTGCGAAGAACCCTTGCCGGCCTGCTGTTCGGTCTTGCCTATGCCTGTGCGAGTCTCTCGATTGCCGGCTTCCTCCTGCAACGGTCCGCGTTCGACCCCGACAACTCCGCCGATGCCGCCGACGTCATTTTGGGCGATTCCGAATTGAAGGCAGAACTGGTCGGCTTCATCTCCGACAGCGTGATCGTGCAATTGGACGGCACTGTCGACCCGGCGACCATTCGGTCCAATGTCACTGCGGTCGCCGAACTTCCCGAGGGCCAGAAGTTGCTCGCCGAGATCATTCACGACGCGCATGCGCACATGATCGGCGACCAGGAAGGCCCCGTCGAGATCACCGGCGCTCAGCTGGTCGGCATTGTTCGCGACGAGCGCGCTGCGGCATTGCCGACACTGATCCTGCCCGTGCCGAAGGTGACGCCTCTCGTCGTTGCCAATCACACGTTCGACTGGCTGCTGCCGATCGCGCTGATCGCCACCATCGCGTTCGCGTTCCTCGGATTCACCGCGCATCCTGAGCGCAGTGCGCTGATGCGAAGCCTCGCCCTCGGCCTTCTACTGCTGGCCTTGCTCGCGCTGATACTCGGGTACCTCGTGCCGAAGTTCCTGGTGCCCGCGCTGAGCGACAGCGTGTGGGTCAATATGCCAGCGCGCCTTGCCGACGACTCGTTGCCACTGCTCATCGGGCTGGAACTGATGCTGATCGGCAGCGCGCTGGCGTTGCTGGCGGGTACGGGCATGATGCAGCGTCGTCGCCGCTGGAGTACCCCGGTCAGCACCTACCGCTACAACGAAGAGCGGCGCTGGAGCTAACCGTCCAAGTGATGTCAGGCGG
This sequence comes from Ilumatobacteraceae bacterium, assembly GCA_031428795.1. Classification (GTDB taxonomy): domain Bacteria; phylum Actinomycetota; class Acidimicrobiia; order Acidimicrobiales; family Ilumatobacteraceae; genus UBA668. The sequence continues at coordinate 10,901 of JANOYI010000007.1, forward strand.
TGTGATGTCAGGCAGTGAGTTCGGCGACGAACTCGCCGAAGACATGCGCGTAACGCATCGCATCGTCGTCGGTGTGCACCACCGAGATCAACCACTGCTCGTCAAGACCCGGCGGCAAGAGAATGCCTCGGTTGATTCCGTGCATCCACTGGGCGAACGCCAAGTCGAAGTCGGTTGCCTTGTAATCGCGGTAATTCTGAATCGGGGTGGGCGCCCACGTGACGCAGCCCTTCGCACCGAACTGAACGGTGTGCGCTGGCAGGCCCGCGGTGGCGATGATCTCATCGCACGCATCTAGCAGCATGCGGTTTCGCGCTATTGCTTCGTCCGTCGCCTCCGGCGTGCACACCTCGGTGAGCACAGCTTTGGCCGCAGCCATGCACAACGGGTTGCCGTTGTAGGTGCCGAGGTGCAGCACGCGGCCAGCGGTGATCTGGTCCATGCACTCCTGCGTGCCACCAAACGCACCCAGCGGCAGGCCGCCGCCAATGCTCTTGGCCAGTGCCACGAGATCGGGCTGCACGCCAACCACGCCGGTGGCGCCTCCCCAGCCGGCTGTGATGCCGGTCTTCACCTCGTCAAAAATCAGCATGGTGCCATACGTGCGAGTGATCTCGCGAACACCCTCGAGATAGCCCGGCAACGGCTTACAAATGCCGATGTTCTCCATGATCGGCTCGACGATGAAGCACGCCACGTCGCGACCCGACAGCGCCCGATCGAGCGCATCGAGGTTGTTGTAGGGAATGACACCTGTGTCGCCGAGAACCGCCCGCGTGATGCCAGCGGTGGAGGGGATGGCGCGCGGGTTATCGGCAGGGCCGGCCTCGCTGAGCGGTGGCTTCATCGAGATCATCACTTCGTCGTGGTGACCGTGATAGCCGCCCTCGACCTTGACGATCTTCTCGCGGCCAGTGATTCCACGAGCGACTCGAATCGCGTCCATCGTCGCCTCGGTGCCCGAGTTGGTGAAACGCCACATCGGCAGGTTGTACCGGTCGCGCAGCAGCCAGGCGACCTCGGTGTTCATCTCGCACGGCGTGACGAACAGCGTGCCATTATCCAGCTGAGTCTCGACCGCGCGGCGTACTGCCGGGTGGCAGTGGCCCGAGAAGAGTGCGCCGTAGCCCATGTCGAAGTCGGTGTAACGGTTGCCGTCGACGTCTTCCATCCAGCCGTCTTGGGCGCGTCGCACCACAATCGGGTGAGGGTCGTATGCCTGGAAGCTGCTGGGTACACCGAGTGGCAAGACCTCGCGGGCTCGCACAGTGGCGGCCTGCGACCCTCTGGTGCGGGTGATGTAGACCTGCAGCTCTCGCTGCGTGATGGCCTTTGCCCGTTCGGCAAGATCACGCGTGGAAATGCTTTCCGTTGCGCTCATGACAGTTGTCCTCCGGATTCCGTTCTTGCAAGCCTACCTCACCACGGAATCCGTCGTGAACAGAACGCGAACGGAAGGCGACGCGAACACGACGTGAGCTGCTGGGCGATCGAAAGCCATGGTGGAAATTCGCGGCGCGTATGGCACACTTCATGCCTTCATGGTGGTCGTAGCTCAGCTGGCAGAGCATCAGGTTGTGATCCTGAGGGTCGCGGGTTCGAGCCCCGTCGATCACCCCACGGCAAGCAGGTAGGGGGCGCGCTCCGCTCCCCCTACACTGCTGGCCACTGCGCCTCTAGCTCAACGGCAGAGCAACGGACTCTTAATCCGCAGGTTCTGGGTTCGAAACCCAGGGGGCGCACGCAAGAAAGAGCAGGTCAGGGGCACTTCGAAGTGCCTCTGACCGGCTCGCACACACAGGTCTTCCGGCCGCGATCTGCCGCGAAAGGACGATTGACATGGGAATGATGTGAGAGCGCACGCCGGGTTCGTGGGAACTCACGGTGTCCGCTGGCCTCGACCCGGGAACGGGCCGTTACCGCCGAGTGATCCGCCACATCAAGACGACGTCGAAGCGTGAGGCGAAGGTGCCGCTGGCCGTAGGAGATCACTTCGATCAAATCGTCAAGGTGCTGCACCTTGAGCTGGAGACCGAATGGGAGGTCACCCAGCTCGTCGTCAACGAGAAGATCTGCGTCGAAGGACGGTCCAAGGCAAACGGATCGGCCACAGTGACGCAGCACGTCACCGCCGAGGGCGACGGGTCTTTAGTCACCTTCGAGATCGAGTACGAGCCGCCGTTCGGCATCCTGGGTGACATAGCTGACAAGGTCATCTTCGAGAGCCGCCACGAGCGCGACGCCGAGGAGATCCTGAAGGGCCTGAAGACCCTGTGCGAAGGCGCGCCTGCACGGTGATCGAACGGGCTCGACGCTCTCTATCGGCGCACAGGGGCGAACCTGCCCCACGGCAATCCGCTCCCTTCGCACGGAGCGGAGATGGAGGGCTACTTCTGGCGAGCAACCGACGTCGCTTCGTCGCGTGTGATCGTTGTGCTGTGCGGAGTGAACCGTCACCCCGATGGCGACTGGGCAACCGTGGCCATCGCTGCGGAGCCGGGTGGATTCATTCGGTCGGCCGTGCTGCCGCGAGCATGCTCCCGCCGGGATGCCTTTCTCGTGACCGCAGGGGACGGCGCGTTCCGTGCGACGGCAACCGAGTTGCACCTCGATCTGGGCGACGACGCCGTGGTCGACCTCTCGATCGATCGCGTGGTCGGGTGGCCGCACGCGTTGGGTGGCGGAGGCATCTTCTCGGCGGTCCCGTTTCTTGGCCAGTATTGGCACCCACACGTGCTCGGGGGTGAGGTGTCCGGCCAGGCAACGACCGCGGGTGAACAATGGGCGTTCGACGGTGCCGAAATCTATGCAGAGAAGAACTGGGGTGCCGGCTTTCCGGAGCGATAGTGGTGGGGCCAGGCACAAGGGTTCGAGCGCTCCGACGTGTGCGTCGCCTTCGGTGGCGGACGGCTCACCGCGGGCCCGGTGGCGATGACAGTCGGTGGGGCGGTCGTGCGCGTGGGAGACGATGTGGTTCGCTTCGCGCCGCCGTTGTCCACATTGCGCAGTTCGACGGGGAAAGGACTAACGAACCTTGAGGGTGGGTACGTACGTTTATGACCAAACGTGAGCACGAACCCGATGTCCGATTCCGCTTCGGACACGACGCTCGTGCAGTTCGGCAAGCCCGCGACAGCCTCGACCCACTGCTGTGCGAGCCTGACGACCTGATCGCTGACGATGTTCGCCTCGCAGCGAGCGAGATGGTCACCAACGTGATCGTGCACACCGAGGGAGGCGGCGAGATGCGAGCATGGGACCCACGACCCGACGTTCCATTGCGGGTCGAAGTTGAAGACGGCGACCAAGCCCCACCGGTCATCCCCGCCCAAAAGCCTGCGGTCGGTGGCCGGGGAATAGCAATCGTGGCGGCAGTCTCTGACCAATGGGGTTACGAACAGAGTCCCGGAGGCAAGGTCGTCTGGGCTGAGTTTGATCGCGCAAAGCGCCAGCAAGCCCGGCGCGCTGAGCAGCGCGTCGAGCCGTCGAATCAGAATGGGCCGGCGCCAACCTAGGGACGGAGACTCAGCCCTTCACGGACTGACCCGCAGATGGCTGAACGAAGCCGACTTCACCGAGGTCAGCCACGGTCGACAGAGCGAAGACCGGCTTGCGCTGTGGCGCTCAGGGTACAGAGGGCGCGTCAGGCGGGCGAATCGTTATCGAGGTTCTCCCGGGCCTGCCGGGCGCCTATGGAGTGCGCAACAGTTCGCTCATTGCCCCGCCGACTTTCTGTTGCGACTTCTTGAAGTGTGTCCGGAGCCTCTCCGTTGGCGATGTCGGCTTCGATCATCGACTCCGACTGATCGGACTTCTTCGAACTTCGGTGAGTAGCCATTTTGACTCCTTCAGGGTGTGAATACGATTTTGAAGGCGCCTGCTGCTCCGCTGAAAGAACTCGTAGGCAGCCGGAGCGTCCGACAGCGGGCGCCGGACGACGCCCGTCCGGCCGTGCGGTGCGTTCTCATCGGCGACCTCCTGGCCGTTGGCCTCATCTGCACGGCAGCCTGACGCCCCTCCTACCCACCGATGGCAAGAAGCACACGTGCTCCCTAGGACCGACCCATCGGGTTTGCGCGTCGCGTCAATTGGGTATCTACGTGCATGACGAAATCGCTTTGTGACTATTCGGCGTCGCAGTTCCCGAACCACGAGTTGGTTGCCTGGGGAGGAACCACCGACGGGCACACAGCCGCGCTCACCTCCGACACGGTCGTCGTCCAGGTTGTCGGGGAGCGGAAGGGTTTTGAAGTGTACGAGCGCATCCGAAATCTGACTGCTGCTCCCCTTTCGTGCGTCGATGTCCTGCCCACAGAGTCGAGCGTCGTCCCGACAGAGGGAGAGGACGGCGGGGGCGTCATCGACCTACCTGGCCGGCGAATTGTCGCCGGGCTGCTCCTCGGCGCGTTTTGTGGCGCGATCGTCATGGCTGCGGCCGGAGTGCTCGCGAGCGACAGCGTGCAAACGGTGGCCGTGCTCGCCTTCTTCGGCGCATTGGCGGGTG
>JANOYI010000008.1:0-2062 GCA_031428795.1 Ilumatobacteraceae bacterium
CAGATCGGCTGCGTCGGCATCGCCATCCGGGAACTCATCGTCATCGAAATCATCGTCATCATCGTCTGCACCCGCTTCGCCAGCCGGGCGCGGCTTCTTGCGGTTCCTGCCACCTCGTGAGCCTCGCCGGCGCTTCCGCGCAGCCGTGGCCACAGTCGGATCGTCGAGTAACTCGGTGCCGTCGAGTGACTCGGTGCCGTCAAGTGACTCGGCGCCGTCGAGCGACTCAACACCGTCGAAACCCTCGGCTGCGGCTGACACGACGTCTGAAGCGTCAGCGGTGTACGCCTCCGAGGGCTGCGGTGCAGCCTGATCGCCGCTCTCGGAGGCGTTCGCCAGATCGAGCTCGTTGTTGTCCATTGGTGCAGTCCCTTCTCAGGCGCACTCCAGCGGAGCGCGCGTCGCGACATGGCGTGAGTGGGAAGAACCCGCCTACACGCCGTCGCGTTGGATCGTGTGATGTGATGAGGTGCGCGCGAAGGCGCTCGGCGACGGCGATGTCGCGTTCGGTCTTGAGTTCGTAATGGACCTGCAACCCCTGGTTGGACCCGCCGAACTCGTGCGTTTCGGGCAATGCGAGCAGCCAACGAACCGTCACCAGCGCCCGCCGGTGGGTTGCCACGCCGATCTCGCACCCGATTTCACGGGCTGGCTTTGTGACCCGAGCCAGGAGCGGTTTGATCCGCGCCCAGAGGGAATTCATGTTCTGGACAGCCTACCGCCACCGTTTGCGGGCGGCAGTGATGGGCCACGAGCGACGAGGACCCGACGCACGGCTATCGGTACCTGCGCATATGCACGTTTTGGACTAACCCCATCAGCGCGAAGAACGTCACGATGCCTGAACCGCCGTAGGAGATGAATGGCAGTGGCAAGCCGGTGATGGGCATGATGCCAACGGTCATGGCGATGTTTTGAAAGATCTGCCACAACAGCATCGAGAACACGCCGACGCAGATGTAGGTGCCCAGCAGGTCGCGCGAGAGGTGCGCGATACGCCAGATGCGCAGCAACAGCAATGCGTACAGCCCGATCACGACTGCACAGCCGATGAGCCCGAACTGCTCGCCAATTGCGGAGAACGGGAAGTCGGCCCACTGCACGGGGATGTCGTTCTTGGCGTTGGTGATCGGCCCCTGCAACCAGCCCTTGCCATCGATGCCGCCCGTGGCGAGCGCTCGAATGGCGTTGCGGCCCTGGTAGATGACGTCCTGTAGCTCCTTGTCGCGGGAGTCCTGATCAAGGAAAGCGCGGAAACGCAGCAGCTGGTACTCGTTGACGAAGTTGGTGACCACTGCCGCGCCCACTGTCGCCAGCGACACGGCTGTGATCATGAACATGTATCGGGCCTTCGCCCCTGCGACCAGCATGATGCCCATCGCCATCGTGATCAGCACTGAGGCCGACCCCAGGTCGGGCTGGATGATGATCAGGGCCGCCGGGGCACCCACCAGCATCAGCCCGATGATGAAGCGGTGGTAGGGCAGCTCATCACTGCGGTCATCGGCGAGGTATGCCGCGACCGTGAGTAGCACGGTGAACTTGGCGAACTCTGCGGGTTGCAACTTCAGCGGGCCAAGGTCGAAGCTGAGCGCCGCGCCGCCGCTGACCGCGCCGACCAGGATGACCAACACGAGCAGCATGATGGTGACGCCGTAGAGGAACCGGGAACGGTCCTTCCACCAGTCGTAATCGAAGCTCATCACGATGATCATCGTGATGACGGCACCGATGAGGAACACCTCCTGGCGAGTGACGAACAGGAACGGGTTCGCGAATTTGGTGTGCGAGGCGGAGTAGATGACCGCAAGGCCGATGACCGACAACGCGCTCTGGGCAAACAGGAGCAACCAATCAATGTTTCGCGTGGGCGCGCTCGGGCTCGATCGGATGTTGCCGAGGCCAGAGTCCGGCCTTCGGTGAAGAAAGGTCATCGCCATGTGAGCGAGTTACCCCTTCTGCCCATCGGCAATGCGAGCAAGACAGGCCGAATTGACCAAAGGATTCGACGGTGCAGGCAGGGTGGAGCTGAGGTCCAGCGTGTCGCTGATGAGCACCGGGG
>JANOYI010000009.1:0-6120 GCA_031428795.1 Ilumatobacteraceae bacterium
GGCTGGAAATCGCCAAACCATCGGTCTCGCGGACTGTCGGCATGCCAATAATCTCGATGCCCATGTCGAGGTCGGTCGTCATGCGACGAATGATGGCCAACTGCTGGAAATCCTTCTGTCCAAACACGGCCACGTGCGGCCGCACAGCGCCGAACAGCTTGGCCACGACGGTGGTCACCCCGCGGAAGTGGCCCGGTCGCTGAGCGCCCTCCAGAACATCGGCCAACGAGCCAGGGCTGACGTGCGTCTCGAAACCAGTTGGATACATCGCGGCCGCTCGGGGTGCGTACACGGCGTCGACTCCGTGAGACGCACAGAGCGCAATGTCGTTGTCGATCGGGCGCGGGTACGCGTCGAAGTCGTCAGATCGATCGAACTGCAACGGATTCACGAAGATGCTGACGACCACCAGGTCCGCATGACGACGGGCCTCGTCGATGAGAGCTAGGTGACCCTCGTGCAGCGCACCCATCGTTGGAACCAATGCGACCCTGCGGCCGGCGACGCGATGGCCGTCGCTCCACGCGGACATCGCCGCCGGATTGTCGAACAGTTTGGGCATTGCCCTGCTCACTGTCTCTCTTGCGCTCAGTGGAAGCTGTGTGCGTCGTCGGGCCACGTGCCGTCACGCACCTCGCCGATGAACGCTTCGGTCGCCCGGATTGCGTCGTTGCGGAGATCGGCGTAGTGCTTGGTGAACTTCAAGCTCAGCTCGCTGAGCCCCAGCACGTCGTGCAACACCAAGACCTGCCCGTCGCAGTCGGGCCCAGCCCCGATGCCGATGGTGGGTATGGAGAGCTTTTGCGTGATCTCCTTCGCCAGGTCGCGGGGAATGCCTTCCACGACGACGGCGAACGCGCCGGCCTGCTCGACCGCGTGAGCGTCTTCCAGCAGGCGCTCGCGGCCGCCGGCTTCGAAACCGCTGACCTTGCCCTGCACCTTGTGGCCGCCCATGCGGTGATAGCTCTGCGGGGTCAGGCCGATGTGCCCGACCACCGGAATATCAACGCGAGTGATCGCCTGGATGGTCTCGGCCATGACAACGCCGCCCTCCAGTTTTACGCACTCGGCGCCTTCCTTCATCAGGCGGATGCTGCTCTCCACAGCCTGCTGGGGACTGACCTGGTAGCTGCCGAAGGGCAGGTCACCAACGATCAGTGCCTTTGGCTGGGAACGAGAGACCAGGCGAACGTGATACGCCATTTCATCGAGTTCGACTGGAATCGTGTTGGCGGTGCCCTGCACCACCATGCCCACACTGTCGCCGACAAGAATCATGTCGACACCGGCCAAGTCGACGAGGCGCGCGAACGTGGCGTCGTAGGCCGTGATCATCGTGATTCGCTCGCCCAGCGCCTTCATGCGTGGGAGATCGGGGACCGAAATTTTCGGACGGTCCGGCGTCGAGCTGGTCATGAAGCTGGGGGCCTCCTTCGACCGGGGTGCCATTCACCCCGACGCAGACTGCAACCTAGCCAATCGGTCGCCTGTTTCGAAAGCGCGCGCCCTTCTGAGTGGCGGTAGTCACTGACGTGCGGGGAATGCTGACGGGCAGAGATCTCGATACGAGGGGGCATCAACGTTCCCCGATGCGTGCACGATTGCGTTGGTGCACGCGGCGGCGAAGCACTCTGCTCCAGCCTCCAACACCGCATTCAGCCACCGGACCCGGAGGCGTGCGGGTGGTTCACCATCGCCCGACGAATCGACCATCGACCCAAGATCATCACGGCCGATAGCGACTGCGAAGATGGAATCGCCGTCGAGCATCGAATGCACGGGTCGAATTGCGCGCGCAAGCCCATCGTGAGCGACCGATGCCAGCTTGTTGCACTCCGTCTTGGAGAGTGCCGCCGTCGTGGCCACTACCCCAATGGTCGTGTTGAGCGGTGGTGTCGCAGCCTCAAGATGAGCGCGTAACGCGCGACGGTCGGCGGCGGACGGTGACCGCAGCCGCTGCGAACCGGCCATCCATGGCAGAGCAGTTGCGGGATCGATGACGGTGCCCGCCGAGTTGACGACGGCCAACGCCGACACTACGACGCCGTTCGGGAACAGGTCGTGTTTGAGAATCTTGCTGGCGGTTCCCACGCCGCCTTGCAGGCCGCGGGCCCGAGCGCCGGCGCCGGCGCCGATTGCGCCATTGGCGAAGCCGTGGCCCCGTGCAGCAGCCGCCGCTCGTCGGCCAAAGGACTCGTCAGGTCGATTGCCAAACCCACCGCCACGACCGAGGTCGAAGATGACTGCGGCGGGAACGATTGGCACAACGTGGTCGGCGGAGAGGCCGACCTTGAAACCGATGCTGCGTTCCTCGAGGTATCCCATCACCCCGTGGGCAGCAGCCAACCCATATGCGCTGCCCCCGGTGAGGCAGATTGCGTGGACCATCTGCATGGTTGCCGTTGGGTGCAGCAGATCTGTTTCGCGTGTGCCTGGCCCGCCGCCACGGACTTCGACACTGCCAACCGTGTTCTCCGGCAGCAACACGACCGTCGTTCCGGTGCGCCATCCGCGACCAACGCGTTGTGTGTGACCGACGCGCACACCGGGCACGTCGGTAAGGCAACCGCCGCCGTGAAGCGGGCCGCTCATGCGTGCATGGTGGATGGCATGACCGGCTCGTCGCCGCCGCCGGGCGGGCCTACCAGCGTGCGCCACACGCCGAGACCGACGATGTACAGCGGGCACACAACTAGCAGCACTTTGCCAATCGGGTTGCGATCAGGCAGGTCGGCGGTCATCAGCAACACCGTCGCCAACCACACGACCGTGGCGGTGATGGTGGCCGGGCGGAACTTACGGACCTGCATCGGGTGCAGAAACTTCCAGTTCGTCAGCTGTGTCAGCGCCAGCAAGATGCATGCGATGGCGGTCGGCCACGGCCGCATGTTCAGCAGGAATAGCGTGGGCACGATCATGTTCCACTCGCACGGGAAGCCGTTGAAGTAGTGGTCGTGCGTCATCTGGTCGGTGCGCGACATCCACAGCGCCGACATCAGCATCACGAAGGACGCGATGACGGTGCCCCACGGGTTGTTCGGCAGCATGTCGAAGCGCAGCATGAACAGCACCGGAACGACGATGCAGGTGACGAAGTCGATGATCAGGTCGAGCGTGTAGCCGTCGATGCGGGGAACATGAGTCTTGACCTCGTACTTGCGAGCGGCCAGACCATCGAGACCGTCGACTATCAGCGCGATTGCGAGCCAAAGAATAGCTACTTTGTAGTCGTCGTCCCCAACGGCCATCAGGCCAAACATGCCGCACAGCGCACCGAGTGAGGTGAACGAATGAACTAACCAGCCCTTCGCGACTGGGTGCCGAAGGGTGGTGGTTTCGGTGGAGGTGGGGGCGCTCATTGCAATGACGGCAATCCTACCCTTTGTGGCCGATAGCTTCGCCGCATGCGTCATCAGCTTCGAGCCACCGGGTACCGCATCGGAGGCGACTGGGTTCGTCGCTCATGGGCGTTGGCATGCCGCGCAGGCTCGATCGGGCCCGGCGATCACGCCGGCAAAAAGTTCGGCCGATTCGGTGCAGGAAGCATCATTTGTTTCCCGCACAACACCATTTTCAACGAACGCTACATCCACATTGGCACCGGCACGATGATCGGCCCGCAGGTCACGCTGTCAGCCGGGATGGTTCCAGGGCAAGCATGTCTGTCCGATCCCGTGGTACACATCGGCGATCGCTGCCTGATTGGTAAGGGCAGTGGCATCGTTGGTCACTTTGGTATCTACATCGGCGACGACGTGTGGACGGGCCACCACGTGTACATCACCGATCAGAACCATGGCTATGAGGACATCACCCGGCCCATCTCGCAACAGTCGCAACCGGAACGGGCGGTGACGATCGGCGACGGTTCGTGGTTGGGCTACGGCACTGTGGTGCTGCCGGGTTCGACCATCGGCAAGCACGTCACCATCGGTGCCAACTCGGTCGTCGCCGGTGACATCCCGGACTACAGCGTTGCTGTCGGGTCACCAGCGAGGGTGATTCGCCGCTACATCGAAGGCGAAGGCTGGGTGCGCGTCCCGTAACGGTGGTCCGGACCTACGTCAGACCTTGACGTCACCGCCGAGCTCGCCGGGCGGCGAGCACTCGGGAATGTCGTTCCCTTTGACGCCTGCCGTGAAGTCGAGCACCACGTTGGACACTGGCCCGCCACCCACCGCTGTCTCGGTGTACGGCTCGAGCTCGAATTCGCGCAGACCAGCCGTGTAGCGGCGGCGGTCGACCAACACGATGCGGTAGTTCTCGATGAAGAACTCGATACGAGTTGCGTCCTTGTCGTTGTCGACCGGGATGGCTGCCAGGTCGGTGACCATTTGATCAAGAATGTCGGTGGCCTTGTCAACGATTCCAGCGCGCTGCAACATCTGCTCGTTGGTCGGGTTGGCGATGTACCCGCCGCTGGTGTCTGCCAGCGCCTCCCGCTGGGCGGATGCGGCTGTACACACCTCTGATGCAGCGACCCGCCAGCTCTTGTCCTGCACTTGGTAGACGCCCTCGTCGGAGGCAAAGAAGAAGTAGTACACCCACATCGACGCGACGATTGCGCAGCACACGACAATCACGATCTTCACTGGCGTTCGGGTGCGCGGCGCGGTCATGGGTTCTGCTGCATAGGGAATGTTCACGTTGAAGCCTTCGGTCGGTAACTGAGTGCAAGCTGGCCAAGTGCGCCGCCGATGCCGAGGACCCCGGCGATTGCAGCGCCCCACCACCCGGAGAACTCGATGTCGAGAGCGTTGTCCAGCGACCAGCGGCCGCCGCCGACCATCGACACCGCGAACGCCACGACGGCGATCGATGCGCAGTACTCCCAACCTTGGTTCGGCTTGAAGATGAAGAAGCCGACCTTCCAGTGGGCGACGACAATGGCGACGACCATCAAGCCGATGACCCCGGCGCCAGCGAGAGGCGTGATCAGCCCGGCCGCGAACAGTAGGCCGGCACCCATCTCGGTCGTGGCGGCCAGTCGTGCCTGCCAGAGCGGCCACTTCATTCCGATCGCGCCGAACCACTTGGCCGTACCAGCCAGCCCGCCGCCGCCGAACACCTTGTTGTAGCCGTGGTACGCAAGGAAGACGCCGAAGACCACGCGCAAGAGCAGCAGGGCAAGGTCGAATTGCGGCACGACATCACGCTAGGCCGTGACTCATGGCGCGGCATATTCGACGGCCGTTCGTCACATGAGGCTGGTAGAACGGACTGCATGGGGGAGGGAACGAACAATCCAAACGAACGCGGGCGCTTGAGCCAGGCATTCCAACTGATTCGCGCCCTCGTTCGCTATCACAAGAAGACGTTTTTCACCGCCGTCGCCGGCGCGTCGGTCTTCGCCGCCTGCACAGTTCTCTCCGCGATGATCGTTCGTCTGATCATCGACGACGTCATCAACCCTCGTTTCAACGAGGGCTCGGTGAGCATTCGCAAGGTGGGCTTGGTCCTTGGTGCACTGATCGTGGTCGGCTTCGTGCGCGCTGCCGGTGTCGTCGTTCGCCGCACGTGGGCCGGGCGCACGACGTGGCGGGTCACCGAGACCATCACCACGGATGTCATCGACCGACTGACCGAGCAGCCAGCCCCCTGGCACCGCACCCAGAGCACCGGCGACCTGATCACCCGCGCTGGCGTAGATGCTGAAGCCGCAACCGCCGTGCTGGGCCCGCTTCCGTTCGCCTCGGGCGTGGTCGTTCTGGTGGGTCTGTCCAGCGTGTGGATGCTGCTGACCGACCTTCCGCTGGGCATCGCCGCGGTGGCGGTGTTCCCCGGGTTGATCGCGCTCAACGTCGGCTACCAGCGCCGCGTGGATCACTTTTACAACACCGCCCAAGACGAGTTGGGCAAGCTCAGCGCAGCGGTGCATGAGAGCTTCGATGGTGTTGCGGTGGTCAAGTCGTTCGGTGCCGAAGGGCGCGAAACCGATCGCCTCTCCGTCATTGCCAGCCGGCTACGCGAAGCCCGCCTCGGCGCCGTACGGCTGCGCAGTACGTTCGAAGCGCTGCTTGACGGCGTTCCGACCGTGGTCAATATTCTGCTGCTCGTCGGCGGTGCCTATCGGGTCCGGTCAGGCGACATGACGGTGGGGGAGCTGACCAGCTTCATCTA
>JANOYI010000010.1:0-11172 GCA_031428795.1 Ilumatobacteraceae bacterium
CGTCTTTCTCCACCTGGATCAACTGATTGGCGATGCCTTCAGCAGCGCTCGTGTACTGCGTCGCCTTCGCAACGTCGCCACCTTTTTGAGCGTCCGACGCCATGATGAGCGCCTGGCGGGCCGTCGCGTTGAGCTTCTCCAGCTCGGTCATCTTGGCGTTGAGACGTAGCTCGGCCTGCTTCTGGCCAGCGATGACGTTGGCCGCCTGCTCCTTGAGCCGCCGATGCTGGTCCTGCGCCTCGCGCAGGGCCTGCTCGAGCTGAACCGCCGGGTCCGCGTTCTTGTCGAAGTCGCTGTTGAACTTCGCGCCGAGATATTTCCACCACTTCTTGACAAGCTTGATCATTTCGCCAGCTTACTGCGCGGTGACGTCGCTCCGCGGCCTACCCAATTTGGCCAACAGTGCGTCCAGTTCCGGCGCCCGCAAGAGCAACAACATGGCGACGTAGACCGCCACGCCGGCTGTGCCAGCGACGACAATCCGCAGCACAGACTGCAGGCCGGTGTTGCCGCCGACGAGGCGGGCAACAGCCCACACTGCTTCAGCCATGATCACCGATGCAAGCACGACTCGAGCGAGCCCGCCGAGCACGGGCTTGAGTTCGAAGCCTTGAATTTTGTACGACAGGATCTGCAACGACCAGAGGGCGGCAAGCACATACGCAATTGCGAACGCGGCGGCGATGCCGATCATCCCGAATTGTCGATAGAGCACGACCGCGAGCACGATGTTGACCAGGTTCTCGCCGAGGTTCAAGACGAACGGTGTGCGCGTGTCGCGGTGTGCGTAGAAAGGTTTGAGGGCGAAGAGATACACGGAGAAAGCACCGAGGCCGAGTGCGAAGCCACCCAGGGCCCGGCTGGCGGTCATAGCGCACGCTGCATCACACTCGCCGTGCTCGAGCGCCACGCCGGTGACCGCACGGCGGAGTACGAAAAGGCCGAAGCCGGCGGGGATGGTGAGTAGCGCGACCAAGCGGATACCGAGGCTGGCGCGCTCGACCAGTCGCTCGCGGTCCCTGTTGGCGATGGCCCGCGTCATCTCCGGGAGGAAGGTCGTGGCGATCGAGACACCCAGTAAGCCGTGGGGGAGCACGAAGAAGGTGAATCCGTTGACGTACGACGTCTGGTTGCCGGCACCCGATCGAAAGAGCAGGTTCTGCACCACCAGGATTGAAATCTGGTTGGCGATCACATAGCCCAACGCCCACCCACCAACGCGACGGAGCTCGCGGACGGCCGGGTTGCGAAAGTCGGCCTTGAAGCCGAAGGGGACCTCGGCGCGAGCGAGCGATGGGATCAGTGCGATTGCCATCATCGCGATACCCAACGTCGCCCCGAGGCCGAGCGTCCAGCGCAAGGCCGTGTTGGAAAGAACATCTCCAAGCGTGGCCGTTGCGTCGTTCATCGTGCGCGGCACGTACAACAACGTGGCGATGATGATCACGTTGGACAAGGCTGGCGCCCATGCAGCGGCGAAGAATCGGCCACGAGCTTGCAACTGTGCACCGAACAAAGCGGTGACCCCGTAGAAGAAGATTTGCAGCAGGAAGAATGCCGCCAGGACGGAGCCAACCTTTTGATAGGTGGCCTCGTCGACGTCGACGGAGGTGGTGGCGGCGTACAGGCGGAAGATCAGCGGCGCGGCCACAACGGCGAGTGCCGTGAGGATGGCGAGTGCCACCAGCGTTACCGAGCGGACGGCCCTCTCGCCGTCGGTGTCCTTGTCGTGATGCAGGCGTGTGAAGAGGGGAACGAGGGTGGAAGAGAGCACGCCTCCGATCACGAGTTCGTAGACGAGGTTGGGGCTGGAGTTGGCCTGGTTGTATGCGTCGGTCAGCGACGACCGACCCAGCACGTATCCGAAGGCCATGACGCGCAGCAGGCCGCTGACTCGCGACATCGCAGTGCCAGAGGCGACCGCCAGGTTTGACTTCAGCAGGCTGCTCACGGGGAGGTAGCGGGCCGCCCCGGGTCGTCGGTCTCGCGGACGTCGACCTCGTCGGGGGCCTTCTGCGGGCCCGGGGCGCTCCCGAGCTCGTTCAGTGCGAGGCGCAGCGATTCGAGCTGGATGACGACGTCGCTGACGCCGGTGCCCAGTTCATCGGTTGTGTCGGTGCCCACGCTGACCTCTGCCGCCTGTGCAACCAGTTCGCCCATGCGAGTGGTCAGCAGGCGGAGTCGCGAGTCAGTGTCGTTGCGGGTGGCGCGAATACGCGCAGCCGATTCGAGCTGCGATTGCACCGACGAGCGGGTGGTCTCGTCGACGGCTCGCTCCAGCTGACGGTTGAGCGCACCGGTGTCGAAACGCGACAGGGTGTCATCGAGGTCGTCGCCACGTCGCGCGATTGCGAAGCAATCAACCACCGCGTGATCGACCTGGAGGTCGATGTCGTGTAGTCGGTCGCGTAACGGGCCGGCGGGGGTGGCGCGGGCAATCTCTCGGTAACGCCGCTGCGTTGATTGCGCCGCGGCCACATGGCGACGCCACGGCTCACTGAGCGTGAACGGGTCAATCGCTACTTTGCGCGGAATGCTGCGGTTGCGCAGTTGGCCGTATACCAGCAACGCCACTGCGCCGACGGCAAGAGCGACGAGGCCGACAATGACGAGAACCATGAGCGAGAGGGTACCTCAGGGCTACGCGTCGACGGGGGCGATGTCGTCGGCGGTGAGGGTGGTGAGCTGCTCGTCGCTTGGGTCGGACAGTGGCGCCAGGCGAACGGCTTGGTGAGCGATAGCAGTTTCAAAGAGGTTGCGAACGTAGCGCGCGTTGCCGAACCCGCGAGTGCGTGGCTCGGCGGCGATGAAGTGACGGACGCGCTGCAGAGCGTCGTCGCTGAGTTGATACTGGTTTCTCTCTCCGAGCTGCAGGAAGATATCGACCAGTTCGTCCTCGGTGTAGTCGGGGAAGCTGACTGTGCGCGTGAAGCGGCTCTTCAATCCAGGGTTGCTGTCGATGAAGTCGGTCATCTCTGCGGGGTAGCCGGCCGCCACGATGGCGATGTCGTCGCGATGGTCCTCCATGAATTTCACCAGAGTGTCGATTGCTTCCAGGCCGAAGTCGTTCTCGCCACCGCGAGCCAGCGCGTAGGCCTCATCAACCAGCAGCATGCCGCCCAACGCAGACTCCAGCGCCGTCTGTGTCTTGAGCGCGGTCTGGCCGACGAAACCTGCGACCAGTTTGCTGCGATCCGTCTCGACGAGATGACCTTGTGTGACCACGCCGACCGCGTGGTATATCTGGGAGAGCAGCCTTGCCACGGTGGTCTTGCCGGTGCCGGGGTTGCCAGTGAACACGAGGTGATGGCTGGTCTCGATGATGGGCATGCCGCGCTCGGCGCGAAGTTGTTGCACGTGCAACAGGCTGCTGAGACGGCGCACCTCGGCCTTCACGTTTGCGAGCCCGATGAGCTGATCAAGCTCGGCCAGTAACTCCGTCAGTGATCGGGTTGGCACCGTCGGCTGTGGATGCTCCACCACCGTCGAGGGTGGCGGAGCGGCGGCGGGGACGGCGGGGGAGACAGGCGTGGGCGTGGCCGTCGCAGGCTTGGGCGGCGGTTGGCCCGGTCGCGGCACACCGAGACTGTCGAGGTGGCGAAGCAATGTTGTCCGGAAGCCGTCGATCACCGACAACTCCGACGACGATGGAACGAGATCGAGCGCGGCTGCGACGTGGGCCAGCCTCATGGCCAGCTCGTAGTACACGTGACTGCGCTGTGACCCGTGTTGTGCATCGGCGCGAGCAAGAAGGTCGAAGAGCACGCTGGGAGTGGCAAGCCGCGCCGTCATTCCCTTGAACAGCTGCAATTCGCGGGCGGCCATCGTGGAGATCGTCAACGGCGGGTCCATCAGCGGGCCGATGGCGTCGAGGTACGCATCCAGCTCGCCGTCGGTGATGCGGTCGTCGGCTGAGATCACGCCGCCAACGATGCTCGAGACCTCATTGGCAGAGTCGGCAAGATAGGTGCCCGCTGGCTTGCCGCTGAGCGCCGCCAGCTGCTGGCTGACGGCTGACAGGAATTGAGAGGTTGCGTGATCGAGCATCGAGTCATCCATTTTGGAGTTGCAGACTAGACGAGGCGTGGCGCCAGCACGAGGTGTCCGGGCAGGAGTTCGTTCTCTGATTGACCGGGCGGTCAAGGTCGAAAGTAGGGTGCAGCTATGGCTCATCGTTTCGAGAGCGTTCAAGAGGTCCGTGATGGGCTGAAGAGCGTCAACTACCTGGCCGACGACGGCATTGCCGGCGTCGCATTCCTAGCCGATCGCCTTGGCAAGCCCGTGTTGGTGGAGGGCCCTGCCGGCACCGGCAAGACTCAGCTGGCAAAGAGCATCGCCGACATGACTGGCTCGCGGCTGATCCGCCTGCAGTGCTACGAGGGCCTCGACGAGAGCAAAGCGCTCTACGAATGGAACTACAAGAAGCAACTGCTGCGTATTCAGGCGGACAGCAACAGCGATTCGTGGAGCGACATTCACGACGACATCTTCGGGCCCGACTTCTTGCTCACCCGACCCCTGCTCGAGGCGATCACGGCTGAAGACCCGGTGGTGCTGCTGATCGACGAAGTCGACCGCGTTGAGGTGGAAACCGAGGCACTGCTGCTGGAGATTCTTTCCGAGTATCAGGTGTCCATCCCCGAGCTCGGCACCATCACCGCCAAGCAGATTCCGCTGGTGTTCCTCACCTCGAACAACACCCGCGAGCTCAGCGAGGCGCTGAAGCGCCGTTGCCTCTTCCTCCACGTCGACTACCCCGACATGGATCGCGAGAAGGAGATCGTGCTCACGAAGGTTCCTGGCGTCTCGGAGAACCTCGCCGATCAGATCGCCCGCATCGTGCGCAGTATTCGTCAGCTCGACCTGAAGAAGTCGCCGTCGGTCAGTGAGACCATCGACTGGGCGCGCACACTGGTGCTGCTGGGCATCGAGAACATCGACGCGCAGCAGGCGAAGGACACGCTCCACATTCTGCTGAAGTACCAGACCGACATCGCCAAGGCAGCCAAAGAGCTGTCGATCGACAAGTAGTCGGCGCACCTCCTCATGCTTGATCTGCTGGCCGGCTTCGTCGTCGAGCTTCGTAACGCGGGACTGCCTGTCAGTCTCACGGAGAATCTCGATGCGATGGAGGCGTTACAGCACATCCCCATCGAGGACCGCGACGCGTTCAAGTACGCGCTTGCCGCCACGATGGTGAAGAACAACGCTCACTGGCGTGCGTTCGAGACCGTCTTCGAGGTCTACTTCTCGATGCGCGGCCCGGAGTACAAGATTGCAGAAGGCGACACAGATCTCGACGAGATGTGGCGCGAGATGCAAGAGCAGATGCGCCAGGGCGAAGGCAAGGGCAGCCAGGGCGGGATGGACAGCCTCACGCCCGAGGAGATCGCCCAGATGCTGATGCAGGCGCTGATGAACGGCGACCAGGCGATGATGCGGGCGCTGGCCAAGCAGTCAGTGCAGCGTTTCGCTGGGATGGAACCCGGCCGGCCCGTCGGTGGCACCTATTACCTCTACCGCACACTGCGCAACCTCGATCTGGAAGGCATGCTCGAAAAGCTGATGGAGGCAAGTCGCGAGCAAGTCGGCGGCGAGCTGACACCCCTGGAGGAGCGGCTCGAGCACGACGAGTACAACGACCGCATCGAGCAGTTCAAGAAAGAAATCGAGGCGGAGATTCGTCGTCGACTCGTGGCCGATCGTGGCGCCGAGGCGATGGCCAAGACGCTTCGTAAGCCGTTGCCTGAGGACGTCGAGTTCATGCATGCGTCGCGCGACGAAATGCAGAACCTGAAGAAAGCCCTGCAGCCGCTCACTCGGAAGCTGGCGGCACGCCTGGCTCGGAAGCGCCGCCATGGTCGTAAAGGCCCGCTCGACTTCCGTAGCACGGTGCGACACTCGCTCAGCTATGGCGGCGTGCCTGCCGAGCCGAAGTTCAAATATCCACGCCCGGCCAAGCCAGAGCTGATGGTCATCGCCGACATCTCCGGTTCAGTCGCTGCGTTCGCTCGCTTCACACTCATGCTCGTGTACGCGATGCAGGGTCAATTTTCGAAGGTGCGCTCGTTCGTGTTCATCGACGGCATCGACGAAGTCACGGACTACTTCAAGGGCGAGGAAGACATCGCCAATGCCATCCATCGCGTCAACACCGAGGCCGACGTCGTGTGGGTCGACGGGCATAGTGATTACGGGCACGCCTTCGAAGTGTTCTGGGAGCGATACGGCAGGGACGTGAACTCCAAGACCACGGTGCTGTTACTGGGCGATGCGCGCAACAACTACCACGCCAGCCAGGCGTGGGTGGTGAAGGAGATTCGCCAAAAGGCACGCAAGGTGTTCTGGTTGAACCCCGAGCCGCGAAGCTATTGGAACACCGGCGACTCCATCGTTGGCGACTACGGCACTCACACGGATGGTGTGTTCGAGTGTCGCAACCTGCGCCAGTTGGAAGCGTTCGTCGAGAAACTTGCCTGACACTTCCCGGCCGGAGTGAGTCGGCAGGCTAATGTCCTCACTCATGGCTAGCCGGGGCGTCTACATCGAACATCTACGCAGAGTGGCCCTGTTCGCAGGGCTGTCGAAGAAGGAGCTCGAACGCATTGCGATCGCCGGCTCGGAAGTCGACGTTGTCGCGGGCAGGGTGGTGATGGAGCAAGGGCACAGCGGCAGCGAAGCGTTCGTTGTGCTGAAGGGCACGTTCGTCGTGCGCCGCAACGGCCGAAAGCTGGCGGAACTGGCATCGGGTGACATCTTCGGAGAGCTGGCGTTGCTGGACGATGGCCCACGCTCCGCAACCGTGGAATGCACCAGTGACGGCAGCATTCTCGTGATCAGTCGCGGGCAGTTTCGGGCAGTACTGATCGATATTCCTGCGTTGTCCCACAAGTTGCTCGCAACATTGGCCGGCCGCATTCGCAACCTTGACCGCACGGTGCTGGGCTAGCCGTCTGCTGGGCGACGGCAGGCCCCTGCTCAGCTGCGCTGGTAGTTCGGCGCTTCTTTGGTGATGGTGACGTCGTGTGGGTGGCTCTCGTTGCGGCCGGCGGTCGTGACACGCATGAACCGGGCGCTGTTGCGCAGCGAGTCCAGCGTGCCTGCACCCGCGTAACCCATGCCGCTGCGCAGTCCGCCGGCGAGCTGGTAGACGACGTCGCCGAGCGTGCCGGCGTAGGGCACGCGACCCTCGATGCCCTCCGGTACCAGTTTGCGTGACTGGCCTGCCACTTGGCTCTTGTCGCTCTGGCCGCTGGCGTACCGGTCGGCGCCGAGCCCCTGCATGGCGCCCATCGAACCCATCCCGCGGTAGCTCTTGTAGCGGCGACCCTCGAACAGTTCTAGCTCGCCCGGTGCCTCGTCCGTGCCCGCGAGGATCGAACCGAGCATGACGCAATCGGCACCCGCCGCAATTGCCTTCACGATGTCGCCCGAGTAGGTGATGCCACCGTCGGCGATCACCGGAACGCCATGGCGGCGTGCGTACTGGGTGGTGAAGTAGATGGCCGACAGCTGTGGCATGCCGGCGCCGCTGACGACGCGAGTGGTGCAAATCGATCCAGCACCGACACCAACCTTGACTGCGTCGGCCCCGGCTTTGGCGAGCGCCTCCACGCCCTCCTCGGTGACCACATTGCCGGCGACCACTGGAAGGTTCGGCCAGTTGGACTTGATGCGCTCAATGGCCTTGATCACCCCGGCCGAGTGGCCATGGGCTGTATCGAGGGCGACGGCGTCGACGAATTGCGCGACGAGCGCAGCGACTCGTTCTTCGAGGTCGTCGCCCACCCCGACGGCAGCCGCGCACCGCAACCGGCCCGAGGGGTCGCTCGTCGCGTTGGGGAATTCTTGGTTCTTCAGAATGTCCTTCACGGTGATCAACCCGACCAGCTTCTTGTCGGCGTCGACCAGCGGCAGCTTCTCGATGCGATGGCGCTGCAGAATGCTGCGAGCCTCGTCGAGCGTGGTGCCAACCTTGGCGGTGACGAGGCCCTCACTGGTCATGAAGTCGGTCACCGAGCGCCGGTAATCGGAAGGCTCGCAGAAGCGCGTGTCGCGGTTGGTGAGAATTCCGACCAGTCGGCCCTGCGGGTCGGTGATCGGCACGCCGCTGATCTTGAACTGGTTCATCAACACTTCGGCGTCCGCCAGGGTTGCGCTGGGCGGCAGCGTGATCGGGTCGCTGATCATTCCGCTCTGGCTGCGCTTGACCTTCTGTACCTCGGCGGCCTGATCGGCAATGGTCATGTTGCGATGAATCACACCAATGCCGCCCTCGCGGGCAAGGGCGATAGCCATCTGGCCCTCGGTGACCTTGTCCATTGCGGCACTCACGATCGGCACTGCCAGTGTGATGTCGGCAGCGAACTCGGCGGCCGTGTCGACCGAGTCGGGCAACACATCGCTGTACCCGGGCACGATCACCACGTCGTCGAAGGTGAGCGCTTGGAAACGGTCGAACAGATCGTCGTTGATCATGTTTTCACTCCAGTGGTAAGGGTCGAATTGCACAGGTTCCGCAGGGTCTCGACGAGCAAGAGATGCTCGACAGCGTGGACCCGCTGTTCCAGTTCATCAAGGGTGTCGGCTGGGTAGATCGGGACCTCAGCGGTGGCCAACACAGGGCCGACATCGACACCTTCGTCAGGGACCAGGTGCACCATGACGCCGGTTCTGGTGCGTGTGCCGGCTTCGGCCTCAGCGTGTGCTCGTGCGACCGCGTGCAGACCCGGAAGCTCGCCGGGGAGAGCCGGATGCAGGTTTACCACCATGCCGGGGAACCACCCGAGGAAGTTCAGCGTCAGTACGCGCATCCAGCCCGCAAGTACCACCCAGTCAGGGTCGAAGCCGGTGACGATGTCGGCCAGTCGGGCGTCGTAGTCGGCGCGCGACTCGCCCGTGCGGCGACCGACGTGTACCGCAGGCAGGCCGGCAGTATCGGCTCGTACGAGAGCCTTCGCGTCGCCATGGTCGCTGACCACAGCCATGACTTCGGCTGGCAGCAGCCCTGTCGCGCACGCATCGATGATGGCCTGGGCGTTCGAGCCGCTTCCGCTGGCGAGGATCACGAGGCGTTTCATGGCAAGACTTTCATGAGAGATGCACCGTGCGCCCGGCGTCGTCGGCAGCGGCCAGTTGTCCGATAACCCAGGTTGGCTCCGCGATCAACGCTTGGATGGATGCAACCTCCTCAGGTGCGCACACCAACACCATGCCGACGCCCATATTGAGGGTGCGGTACAGCTCGTGAGTGTCCATGCCGACAGCGACCTCGCGCACCAAGCGGAATAGTGGCGGCATCGGCCATGAGTCAAGCTGGATATGGGCGACGATGCCGTCAGGCAGTATTCGCGGCAGGTTCTCGGGAAGCCCGCCGCCGGTGATGTGCGCCATGGCCTTCACCCGTCCGCTGTCGACGGCGGCCTCCAGCACCGGCAGGTAGTTGCGATGCGACTTCAGCAACGCCTCGCCCAGCGTGCAGTCGAAGCCGGGTGGCACGGTGTCCATCGGCAGCCAATCAAACAACTGACGCAAGAGCGAGTAGCCGTTTGTGTGGGGTCCGTTCGAGGCAACGCCAAGCAACACATCGCCGGCGAAGAGTTGGCCGTTGGGCAGCAACTTCGCTCGGTCGACAACACCGACGAGCGTGCCCGCGATATCGAACGCGCCGGGGGCGTACACGCCGGGCATCTCGGCGGTCTCGCCGCCGAGCAGCGCACACCCGCTGACCTCGCAGGCCTCGGCCATTCCGGTGACGACCTGCGCCACATGGTCGGCGTTGAGTTTGCTACTGGCGATGTAATCGAGGAAGAACAGCGGTTTCGCGCCCTGCACCAGCACATCACCGATGCAATGGTTCACGATGTCGGCACCGACCCCGTAGTACTTCCCCAGCCGTGCGGCCAGCTCGACCTTGGTTCCGACGCCGTCCGTGCTGGCGACCAGTAGCGGTTCGTCCATGTCCTTCAGGATGGCAGCGCTGAAGACGCCGCCGAAGCTGCCGACGCCCTTCAATACGGCGGCGCCGTGCGTGCGCTCGACGGCTGCCTTCATTTGATCGACGGCTCGGGCACCCTCCTCGATGTCGACGCCCATGGCGGCATAGGAGGTGATAGATGCCCCGAGGGCCTTCCAGCCGATGTCTCTGCGCACCTGCATGCCATCGAACTTGACCGACGACATCCGCTCGTAGGCGTTGGTTCGGGCTGTTGCCAGATCGGTGCCCAGCCCTGTCACTGCCAGGACCCGGCCGCCAGTCACCACCTCGCCGTTGGTGCCGGCTTTGAAGAGCAGCGCGTCGGCAAAGTCGCTGCCGAAGTCGATCGGCGCCCCGGGCTGTGGAGCGGACGGATAACCAGCGGCGGCTGCCACGACGGTGCACGCTGCGCCGCTGAATCGAATGCGGCGATCGCCAAGCTGACCGTTGCAACAGGCGAGCGCCAACTCGGCGAGATCGTCAGTGAGCAGCGGCAGCACAGCCTGCGCCTCGGGGTCGCCGAAGCGGCAATTGAACTCCAGCAGACGGGGGCCTTCCGGCGTGAGTATCAAGCCTGCGTACAGCACCCCGATGTAGGGGGCGCCCTCCGCAAGTAGGAAGTCGATAACCGGCTGGATGAACTCGGCGGTCAAGTCGTCAGCATCGAAGTGAATCGGCGCCGGTGCGTAGGCGCCCATGCCGCCCGTGTTGGCACCGGTGTCGCCCTCGCCGATGCGCTTGTGGTCCTGCGCGATCGGCAGCGGTCGTGCAACAACGCCATCGCACAGGGCCATCAGGCTGCACTCAGGACCGATGAGGCGCTCCTCCAGGACGATTGGACCTTGCGCAATCAGTTCGTGGATCGCGGCTTCCGTCGCCTCATTGCCGTCGGGGACGATGACGCCCTTGCCCGCCGCGAGTCCGTCGAGCTTGACCACGATCGGCTTGTCGAACTCGCGCCACCAACTGATGGCTTCCTCGGCGCTCGAACTCATGTGATACGCGGGCGAAGGCAGGCCGAGGCGACCAGCCAACATGCGTGTGAAGCCCTTCGAGCTTTCCAGTTTGGCCAGGCTGGCCGTTGGGCCGAAGCATGGAATGTGCAGCGCGGCGCAACGGTCGGCGACGCCCGCAACCAATGCCGACTCAGGGCCGACGATGACGAGGTCGGTCCGGGGCTGGTCAGGCAAATCGGC
>JANOYI010000011.1:0-9446 GCA_031428795.1 Ilumatobacteraceae bacterium
GCGAGCTCGGTCGCCATCTCATCGTCGATGTAACGCAGCTCCAGTCGTGGAGTGCGAACGCGAAGATCGAAGAGTGGCCAGACCGGGTGCGTCATCTGTCAATTGTGGCGCATACCTACGGCCGTCACCGCCGCAATTTGATCAGTAGGCGGTGACGTACTGGGCGCGCTGCTCTTCGGCCATGGCCGCGATGTCGTCGATCTCTGCGGTGTCGAAGCCGGCCATCTCGCGGAACTTGCGAGCGAGCTGAATCGCTGCGTCGCGTGTCTCGCCGCGCAGGCCACGGAAGTTGAACAAGCCATCGACGGTGCGTTGGAACTCGAGCGCTCGCGTCTGGCGCTCCTTGTCGTCCTTGGTGAGTTCGCGCAGCCACGTGCTGCCCATCTTCACGTGGGTGACCTCGTCGGCCAACATCCAGTCCTCGCAGAAGTGCAATACGGGGTCGTTCATCTCTTCGGCGAAGTTACGCATGGTGGTGAAGACGTCGATGGCCAAACCCTCGAGCCCGCGATTGACGCCAGCGAGGCGGAACACAGGGTCGGGGTGGCAGGCGGCCTCGAACAGCGTGACTGCTTCGCTGTACTCGCCGATCTCAGTTCCCATGTGGTCGCCCAGCATGAGGCTGATCTCCACGTGGCGGGCCTCGTCCCAACATTGCCGGGCCATGTCCAGCTTCATCGCGAACGGGGTCTCGTCGGTGCCGTAATCGAACGCCGTACGGCCGGCACCCTCCATGGCTTGAATCTCGCCAACGAAGATGCCGTGCATCTGACGGCGTGCGCGGTCGGCGACGTCGTTCGACTCAGGGTTCATGCGACGTTCCTCACCGGCCCCATTCATTCGCTCGTCAGAAAAGCGTTCTGCCGTCGTGATCCGGTGAAAGCGAGCATCACGGGCAAGTGCGGTGGGAGGCAACTGTGTGCGCATGTGAAAAATCTAGTAGATCTCTCCCTTGGAGCGAGCAACGGTGCAGTGCGGTTGCAGCCAGGCGGCGAAGAGAGCGCCAGCGACGAGCCCGCAGGAGGGAGCGGTCGAAGCGAAGCGGCGGCTAGTCCCGACCACTCAATGGGGTTCGCGTTCCGCTTCTACTCTGTTGGCCAAGTACCAGTCGATGGTTCGTCGCAATCCCTGTTCGAATGGCATCTGGGCGCGCCAGCCGAAGAGTGCCTCTGCGCGACCTGGGTCGACGCGGCGCCGGGGCTGGCCGTCAGGTTTGGTCGGGTCCCACGCCAGTTCCCCGTCGTATCCGACCATCGTCGCGATCATCTCGACTGTTTCGCGGATAGTGATCTCGCGGTTGGTGCCAAGATTCACCGGCTCGATGCCGTCGTAGTGCTCGGCAGCGATCACGATTGCTTCGGCGGCGTCCTCCACGTACAGATACTCGCGGCTGGCGGTGCCGGTGCCCCACACCTCCAGCTTCTGCTCGCCCTGCTCAACGGCTTCGACGCACCGCTTGATGCGGGCCGGAATGACATGGCTGACCGACGGATGGAACTTGTCGCCGGGACCGTACAGATTGGTGGGGATGAGGTACGCGAAGCGCTGCCCGTACTGCTGGTTGTTCACCTGTGCATGGATGAGCTGGGCTTTCTTGGCAATGCCGTAGGGGGCGTTGGTCTCCTCGGGGTAGCCGTCCCAGAGGCTTTCCTCACGGAACGGCACCGGGGTGAACTTCGGGTACGAACACACCGTTCCCAGGAGCACCGTCTTCTCCACCGACGGCGCTACCCGGGCTGCCTCGATGACGTTGGTACCCATCATCAGGTTGTCGAGGTACAGCGGTGCAGGGGCCACTTGGTTGTAGCCGATACCGCCCACGCGGGCAGCGAGATGGACGATGTGCGTCGGCGTGGTGTCAGCGAGCAGCCGCTCTGCGACGCCCGGTTGAGTCAGGTCGTAGTCAGCACTCCGCGGCACCGCAACTTCGGCTCCGTGCGCCCTCAGCTTCGCGACGACCACTCTGCCGAGGAAACCTGCGCCACCCGTGACAACGACTCGACGGCCAGTCCAAAAACCTGTCATGTTCACGATGCTACGACTCGCCGGGGCATGATGGGGTGCGTGCGAGTGGCGTACACCCTTGAGCAATGTTGGCATCGCGTCCCCGGTGGTACCGGCGTCGCCGCGTTGCGCATCGCCGAAGCATTGGGTCCGCACAACGACGTCAGGCTGGTGGGTGTGGCTGGGCGGCATCGCCACCTGCCGCCCGAGCCCTGGGTGCCGACCATTCCGGTTGCCCACTTGCCCATCGCAGCGCCGTGGCTGTACGAGACCTGGCTGCACGGAGGCTGGCCGAAGGTGGAGGTAGCGACGGGGAAGGTGGACATTGCCCACGCGACGACCCTGATCCCGTGCCCCACCGACGCGAAGCTGGTGGTGACATTGCACGACTTGGCCTTCCTTCATGATCCCAGCCAGTTCACGCGTCACGGCGTTCGGGTGTTCATGCGCAGCCTCGAAGTCATCAAGCGCCGAGCCGACCTGGTGCTGTGCTGCAGCCAAGCGACGATGGACGACGCTGTCGCGGCGGGCATCGACAGCGAGCGGATGCGACTCGTGCCGCTCGGCGTCGAGACCGAGCGCGCTGACGATACGGAAGTCGCTCGTGTTCGCCAGCTCTACCGACTGCCCGACAGTTATCTGTTGTTCGTCGGCACCGTCGAACCACGCAAGAACCTCAAGGGTCTGGTCGCCGCACTGGAACACCTTCCCGATCCGCCCCTCCTGGTGGTCGCCGGCGCCGATGGTTGGGGCGAGAACGGGGTTATCGAAACCGAAGGGGTGCGGTTCTTGGGCTTCGTTGCGAGCGAGGACCTGTCGGGGTTGTATGGCGGCGCCAGAGTCTTCTGCTACCCCAGCGAACGCGAGGGCTACGGCCTACCCGTCTTGGAGGCAATGGCCCAAGGAACTCCAGTGGTCACCAGCCGCGGGACTGCGACCGAGGAGACGGCTGGCAATGCCGCCGTGCTGGTCGACCCGATGAGCCCGCACGACATCGCCCGCGGCATCGACGACGCAACACGCCGCCGCTCGGAACTGTCGGCAAAGGGTTTGGCGAGGGCTCAGCGGCGCAGTTGGGCGATGACGGCCACGCTGACGGCTGCGGCCTATCGAGAGTTGGCCGGTTGAGCGCGCCGAACGTGCTGGTCAACATGCTGTGGTGCGTACCAGGCCGGGTGGGCGGGTCAGAGGAGTACCTGGTGCGCCAGCTTCTCGGGCTTGGCGAACTGTCCGAGCCGCAGTGGCGGCCGACGGTGGCAGCGGCGCGCGGTCTTGGCGCCGCGCATCCGGAACTGGCGGCGGTCGCCGACGTCGTCGAGCCGCACTTTGCGAGCCAGAGCAGGCTTCGTCGAATTGTGGGTGAGGCCACATGGCTACGTCGGCATAGTAGGGACGCAGCCCTAGTGCACCATGGTGGCGGCACTGCACCGTTTGGAGCGCGTCGCCCGTACGTGCTGAGCATTCACGATCTTCAGTTCCGTACGTATCCGCAGTACTTCTCGCGCCGCAAGCGCGCGTACCTGTCGGCAATCATGCCGCCGTCGGCGCGTCGGGCAGCGATGATCGCGGTGCCCACTGAGTACGTGCGCGACTCGGTGATGCGGGCCTACGGCATCGACGGTGATCGAATCGCGGTGGTCCCGCACGGGCTTGACCCAAGCCTCTTCGTGGACATCACGCCGGAAGCGGAGTTACGCCAAAAATTCGGCTTGGGCGACGGCCCCGTATTGGTGTATCCGGCCGTGACGCATCCGCACAAGAACCATCGCTTTCTATTGGAGTTGATGCGCACCCACTGGACCGACCCCGACCTGCGGTTGGTGCTCACGGGCGGCCAAGGGCTGGCCGAGGCCGAGGTGTCAGCCTGCACCGACGTGCGCGTTCTGCGGGTGGGCCGGGTGTCAGCGGCTGACCGCAACGGGCTCTTGGCGATGGCGGAGGCGATGGTCTTCCCCAGCCAGTACGAGGGCTTCGGCGCGCCGGTGATCGAGGCGATGGCGTTGGGTGCGCCAGTGGTGTGCAGCGACGCAACGTGCATGCCGCAGGTTGTTGGTGATGCAGGTCTGGTCAGGCCGCTCACGGCCGACGCATGGGCAGGAGCTCTGGGCGAGGTTCGGGCCCGCCGAAACGAGCTGGTGGCTGCCGGCCATCTGCGTGCGAAGAGTTACACGTCGCTGGCTAGCGGTACGGCCCTTGCCGCCATGTACCAGAAGGCACTTGCACGATGACCGACCGGCCTCTTCGGATTGCGGTGCTCTGCCCGCACTTCGCACCCGACACAGCACCCACGGGCGACGTCATCACCCGCATCGTGATCGAACTGGCAGCGCTCGGTCACGAGCTGCATGTGGTCACGGCACTGCCCTGGTATCGCGAGCATTCCATCGAGGAGGGCTGGCAGGGCAAGATGTTGCGTCGCGAGGTGACGGAATGGGGCTCGATCACGCGAGTGAATCCGTTCCCCGGCGACGACAAGCGCAATCTGGTGCGGCGGGCGATGGGCTTTGCCGGGTTCAGTGCTCTCGCGGGTCTGGCCTCCTTGCGCGGAGGCCGGGTCGACGCGGTCATCGCCATGTCGCCCCCGCTCACGATGGGCCTCACCGGTTGGGGCACTCATCTCGTGCGGCGCGGTCCGCTCGTGTTCAACATTCAAGACGTGTTCCCCGATGCCGCTGTCGAGACGGGAGCGATCACCAATCCGCGCATCATCGCCGTCGCCCGCTGGCTGGAAAGGGTCAGCTATCACCGAGCTGCCGCAATCACCGTGCTCAGTGACGACCTACGCGACAACGTGACGGGGAAGGTGAAGCCGAGTCACCGAGACCGTGTCCACGTCATCCCGAACTTCGTCGACACCGAGTTCATCCAACCCGCCGATCGGATGACCGCGCTTCGCCGGGAGCTCGGGATAGGTGACGAACCAGTCGTGCTGTACGCCGGCAATGTGGGTTTCTCACAGTCGCTGGAGATGGTGGTCGACGCTGCCTGCGACTTCCCCCAAGCGACCTTTCTGATCAACGGTGATGGCGCCGCCCGCACCTCGTTGGAGGCGCGCTCCGCAGGGACGACCAACGTCCGTTTCAGCGGCTACCAACCCAAGGATCGTGTGCCCGAGGTTCTGGCCACCGGTGACATCCACCTCGTGCCCCTCAAAGCAGGGCTCGGGCGAGTCAGCGTCCCCAGCAAGACCTACTCCATTTTGGCTGCCGGCCGGCCCGTGCTTGCCGCAATTGATGCTGGCACCGAGGTCCCACGCATGCTGGCCGCCAGCAACGGTGGGGTGGCGGTGGCCCCCGACGACCCCAACGCATTCAAGGAGGCGCTCGCCGCGCTGCTGGCCGACCGAACGGCCGCCAGCGCAATGGGCGCGGCCGGTCGCGCCTGGGTGACGGGGGCTGCTTCGCCCCGGGCAGTCGCCGTGGCGTACGAGCAGCTCATCAGGTCGGTTGGTTCGCGGCGCCGCTGAGCAACTTTTGCGGCCACCAGCAGATAACCTCGCACCCTCGTGGCTACGTCATCGTCCGCTCGCAAAGTCGCCAAACTCGCATCGCGAGGCAAAGGCAAGAGGGTCCGCTTCACCAGCGGGACTACTTTCCCTGCCATCGTCGTTGCCACCGTGTTCGCGATGGTTGCCCTCGTTTCTTACGCAAAGTTGTCGCAGCCCAGCGTGGAGTCCGGTGCGCCGCAGCCCGGTGACGAGTGGTCCATTGCGTACGGCATCAAAGTGTGCGACGAGTGGCTGCCCAATCTCACCGGTTCCGCTGTGGAGCTGGAAGAGGATGCCTCCACCGGCGACTTGAACGCCGTTGCCAGTGGCACCGACAGCGATGGCATCATCCACTATCACCCGCAGATCGGTGGCAACACCGGTGGCAAGGCCCGGTTGGGTGTCTTCCTGGATGTGTACGACATCACGCTCACCGACACCAAGCTGGCTCTGCCCGAGTCGCAGATGCCCGAAGAGCCACGCTCCTGGGACATCGATGACGACGACGTCTTCAAGGGCACCCCGTGTGAAGGTGACGAAGCCGTCCTCAAGGTCCGCGTGTGGAACGACTACACCAGCGGCGAGTTCTTCGACAATGTCACCGACTTCAGCAACCTCCGCTTCCGCAACAACGGCATGGTCTTCGCCATCGCAGTCGTTCCTCGCGACGCCGAGATTGCCAAGCCCGATTCGTCGGCAAAGCTTTCCGAGCTCGGTGTCATCGGCGCAGGCGACTCGCCTGCTACCACCACGACTGTGGCTGGCGACGCGGTGACCACCACTGTGGCTGACGAAGCGGATACCACCACCACGGTCGCGGCAGTGACAACCACGGCTGCTGCTGCAGCCACCACCACGACCGGCGGCTGATGCGAGCCGTTGTGCTCGTCGGCGGGTTCGGTACCCGCCTGCGGCCGCTCACGTTGTCGATTCCCAAGCCAATGCTGCCGGTGGGCCACGTGCCCATCATCGAGCGTCTGGTGACCAACCTGGGTCGCAGCGGGGTCACCGAAGTCACCCTGGCGCTGGGGTTCCAGCCCGAGCCATTCATCGCTGCGTTTCCGGACAACGAGTGCGCCGGTGTGGCGTTGCGCTACGCCGTCGAACCCGAGCCGCTCGATACCGCTGGCGCAATTCGGTTCGCTGCCGACGCAGCCAGAATCGACGACACGTTCATCGTTGTCAACGGCGACATCCTCACCGACCTCGATGTGTCGCAATTGGTGACGTTTCACCGTGATCATGGCGCCGAGGCGACGATCCACCTGATCGGCGTGCCGGATCCCTCCGCGTTCGGTGTCGTTGCGATCGATGAAGCTGGGCGCGTGGAGCGGTTCGTCGAGAAGCCGGCCCCGGGTACGGCACCCAGCAACCTGATCAACGCCGGTACCTATGTGCTCGAGCCGTCGGTGCTGCAGCGCATTCCGCTCGGCCAGAAAGTCTCCATCGAGCGCGCGACGTTCCCGTTGATCGCCGGTGCCGGTGGCCTCTTTGCGATGGCCACGGACGACTACTGGGTCGACACGGGTCGCCCCGAGCTGTACCTGCAAGCCAACCTCGATGTGCTGGCTGGCGCACGCCGGAATGATCGCTGCGAAGGCGTACATCCGGACGCAACCGTCGATTCGGCCGCAGACATTCAGCAGTCCGTCATCGGTGCTGGCTCGCTTGTTGGTGAGGCCAGCATTGCACGATCGGTGTTGCTGCCCGGTGCCGTCGTCGAGGCGGGTGCAGTGGTGACAGACTCGGTGATCATGGGCCATGTCAGTGCGGGTGCAGTCGTGCACAACAGCGTGCTGGGAGCAGCTGGGGTCATCGCTTCCGGCGAACAGGTGAGCGACGAACGCCGCCCAGACCCAAACGCGGGCCCTTCCAGCGCGTGAACGTGCTCGTCGTGGGTGGGGCCGGCTTCATCGGTTCGCACCTAGCAGAGCGCCTGTTGGCGGAAGGCCACACGGTCGACGTCGTCGACCTCTTGTCATCCGGTTCGCTTTCCAACCTCGCCAACGCTCGCGCCGCGGGTGGCGAGCTCAAGATTCACACGCTCGACGCCGGTGCCGAGGAATTCCAAGCGCTGGTCGCCATGCGCAACCCAGACGTGATCTACCACCTCGCCGTACTGCCCCCGGGCGTACCCGCCGAGCAGTGCGCAGGCGATGCCATGCGCTCGACCTTGGCAGTGCTGGAGGCCGCACGCGCCCTTGGCGAAGTGAAGATCGTGATGGCACTCTCGGCGGTCACCCTGTACGGCGACGTGCCGAGCAAGGACCAACCGGTCAAGGAGAGCCAACCCTGGAGCCCGGTCGGTGTTCATGGCGTGGTGACGCGGATGGTTGCGGAACTGCTGACGGTATACCGCGAGGAACACGCCGTCGAGTTCACTGCGCTGGCGCTCACCAACGTCTATGGCCCGCGGCAGCGTCCCGAGGCTGGGGTCGTCGCTGCCTTTGATCGTGCGCTGCGCGAAGGCATCACGCCCATGCTGCACGGCGACGGCCGTCAGACACGCGACTTCCTGTACATCGACGACGCGGTCGATGCGTTGGTGCGTGCGGCGGTGAAGGGCAGCGGTCTGATCGTCAACGTCGGCAGCGGTGTCGCCACCTCGATACGCGATCTGTGGACGCTGATGGCCGGCCCCGATGGCCGCCAACCAGCCCCATCCCCGCGCCGCCAGCACGACATCTCAAGATTCGCAATCGCCCCCACGCGAGCCCGTATCCACCTCGCCTGGGCCCCCTGGACAGAGCTAGGTATTGGCCTGCGCGGCGTAGGCCGATGAGTGACGACCATGGCGTGAGAAAAGCGGTTCAGCTGAACCGTCGAAGTACTCACTAGAGCGCCTGACCCTTGGTCGAGTCGCCCAACCCAACGACTTGGTCAGCGGGCTGCGGCGAGGGTTTGACGGGCCAATTCGTGGCCGATGTCTGGAGAGGTCATCACGCTGGGGGTGACGACCACGTGCATGCCGACAGCTTCAACGGCGGCGGCGAGGTGGGCGTCGATGGGGTCGATGACCAGGGTGCCCGCGATCTCTGCGTACAGACGTGCGACGCCGACCACTGAGGCTTCGTGGCCCAACTCTTCCAGCATCCGATCGGCTGGGCCCTTCAGCGCGGCGCCGCCGACGATGGGGGAGATGGCGACGACAGAATCGCGGCGGGCCGACAGCACGGCATCGATGCCGTGCAGGGCACGAATGGGAGCGATCGACACCAGTGGATTCGACGGAGCGATCACGACGACTTCGCTGTCGCTGAATGCCGACAATGCCGCCGACGTCGGTCGCGCGACCTCTGCTCCATCGAAGCGCACACCGGCGACGGCGACCGAATGCTGGCGTTGAACGAAGTACTCCTGGAAGGGCACCTCGAGGCCTTCGTCGCGCAGGGTGACCATGGTGGTCACACGGTCGTCGCTCATTGGCACAAGTTGTTGCGGTACACCCCACGCCCGAGCGATCTCGGCGGTGACCTCCGTCAAGGTGGCGCCTTCTGTCAGGCGGGCCGTGCGGTAGAAGTGAGTCGCCAAGTCCTGATCGCCCAGGTTGAACCACGTTGGTGCGGCCGATGATCCGTCTGGTCGCACCGGGACGAAGCGCCCAAGCGCTTCCATCGCCCGCCAGGTTTCGTCGCGCAAACCCCAGCCGCGTTCGGGGTCGATGGCGCCAGCCAACGTGTAGGTGATGGTGTCGATATCGGGTGAGATGGACAGGCCGTGCATCACCGTGTCGTCGCCGGTGTTGACCACTCCGATGGTCCGCTCCGCAGGGTGCACGCCAGCCAATGCCCGAAGGAACCGGGCGGCCCCGACACCGCCACACACCACGCTGACCGTTGTCATCCCTGCTCCGAATCGCTCACATTACCGCCGCTGCCGACGTCGCCCGCCGCCACTCGACGGTACAGGTCGGCCATCTCGGCGCCGCAGCGTTCCCAGGAGAAGCGTGTCAGCT
>JANOYI010000012.1:0-6553 GCA_031428795.1 Ilumatobacteraceae bacterium
TCGGCACGGTGCAGGCGACGTGCTTGCCCTTACGCAGAGCCTTGATCGACTGCGTCGCTGGTATCGCACGCTCCGAGCGCGGGATGTTCTCGACGATCCGTTGCGCGTCGTTGCTGACACACATCTCGACGCATGCACCGCCGCGTTGACCGACTTCGAACAACGAGTGTTCGCCGGACCCGTCGACCAATCGCGGCGACGGCCCGGGATTGGATGACGTGACTCGCCGACGCACCTGAGCGCCCCCGGCGAGGGCTCCGCGGCCTTCCAACCCGGGAGCGCGAAATATGTACCATCCATGTACCAACACAACGGTAAACAGCGGTACGACGAGGGGAACAGCGATCAACACGAAATGCGCTCTGAGCTGGTGAAAAGCCTTCTGCCAGGTACGCAGCAATCGTTCGGATGTGGGCTCATAACCCGAAGGTCGCAGGTTCAAATCCTGCCCCCGCCACTGAAGAAAGCCCTGGACATCCACTACGGCAGGCCAGGGCTTCCTCGTTCAGATTTGCCCTCGAGGCAAGGAATGTACCAACCATGTACGAGCCGCCCGAAGGTTACGCCCTGATAGAGGTTGGTGTCAGCCGAGCGTGCATAACCGAAGGGCACAGACGTGCAACCCGGTTTGTGCCCAACCCCTGGACCAACGACTGAAGGCGCACCTTGTTGCGCGTAACGTGTGGACGCCAAGCCGATGCCGAGGGATGGGCAAGCCCTGCGGGTGATGGTGGTCGCATGATGCACCGAGACAAATGCTCCAGCGGTCGTTTAACGGGCTGGAGACTGGTGCGTGGCTGGTCAGCGCTGCTCCCCGTCGGTGAGCGTCATCCACGCTTGGAAGCCACCGATGAGGTCGCTGGAGCGGTGCAGCCCGATGGCGCGAAGTTGCGCTGCGGCCAGGCTCGATTGGTACCCCTCGTTGCAAACGACCACGATGCGCAGGTCGTAGTCCTCGGCCTGCGCGATGTGATGCGGGCAGGCTGGATCGAGTCGCCATTCGAGAACGTTGCGATCGATGACGACAGCCCACGGGAGCGCACCGTCCCGCGATCGTTGTTCGGCAGGGCGGATGTCCACGATCAGCGCGCCGCCGGCGTGCTCATTGGCAAGGTCCGCTGGGTCGACACGATCGAGTCTCGCCCGGGCATCGATGAGGATCTCCTCGATCGAGCGCCGGTCGTTCCCTTCGGCGTTCATTGCGGATGGGTCTCGTACATGCGGGCGGCGACGACCAGGCCGGAGAGCGCGGTGAGCGCGGCGACGGCGAAGATGGCGGCGGGGATTGAGATCAGGTCGGCGAGGATGCCGGCGAGGAGGGCCCCGATCGCAAAGCCGCCGTCGCGCCACAGCCGATAGATGCCGACCGATCGTGCCCGCCATGCCGGGTGGGCGACGTCGCCGATCGCCGCGAGTAGGGTCGGATAGACCATCGCTGTGCCCGCACCGAGGGCCATCGCGCCGAGCGCCCAGGATGTGAAGCTGCCGGTGGCGGCGATCCAGGCGATCGCGACGGCTTGGGTGAGCATGCCGCCAACGATCAGCGGTTTGCGGCCGACGCGATCCGAGAGCCCGCCGGTGTAGAGCTGACCGAGGCCCCACACGGCGGGGTAGAGCGCCGCCAGCACGCCGACCCGTCCGATCGACAACCCTGAGCCAGCGAAGAAGATCGGGAACAGACCCCACGCAAGACCGTCGTTGAGGTTGTTGACGAGACCGGCCTGCGAGCACGACGACAGTGCCTTGTCGGTGAAGGAGGTGAGTCGGAAGATCTCGCCGGTGGTCAGCGTTGCGTCGTGGGTGTTGTTGGTGGCGACGTGGTTGGCGGCTTCGAAGCGGGCATGGTCACGAGTCTCGCGTACGAAGAACACCGACAGGCCGAGTCCGAGGCCGGCGTAGGCGATGCCGAGGAAGAACGGCTCGGGGCGAAGTCCCCATCGCTGGGCGATGTAGCCGGTGGCGAGTGCGGTGATGGCGACGGCGCCGTACCCGGCGGCTTCGTTGAGCCCCATCGCGAAACCTCGACGAGCGGGTCCGACGAGGTCGATTTTCATGATCACCGTGGTCGACCAGGTGAGCCCTTGATTGACGCCGAGCAGGACGTTGGCGAAGATCACCCATCCCCAACTCGGCGCCCAGATCAGCAACAGCGGAATCGGCAAGGCGATGATCCAGCCGGCGACGAGGACTGGTTTGCGGCCGTATCGGTCCGACAACGTTCCGGCGAAGAAGTTCGTCCCTGCCTTGACCGTACCGAACGCGACGATGAACGTCAGCGTGGCGGTGAGCGCGGTGAGCCCGAACTCCTGCTGGGCGAGCAGCGGGAGGACGGTGCGTTCCTGGCCGATCATTCCGCCGACGAGCGCGTTGACGCCGACAAGGAGAGCGAACTGGGCGAGGTTCTGCTTGAGGCCGAGTCGCAACGGTGCCCTGACGGTTTCGGTAGTGGGGGCGCTCATCTGCCGGTCTCCAGTGTTCTGCCGGTTGCGGTGGACCAGGTGTCGGGTCCGCCATCGAGGACCGCAACGTCGGGACGCCCGTGCGCACGCAGGATGCTGGCAGCGGTCATTGCCCGTTCACCGTGCCCGCACATCACCGTGAACGGCCCGTCGGCGAGTTCAGATTCGGCGACGGCACCGAGTTCGATGCTGAGCGCGCCCGGGACGTGACCGGACGCGTACTCGTTGGCTTGGCGGACGTCGATCACTTGACCCGTCATCGCTGCGGCTTCGACGAGCGGGATCGTGTGCGTGGGCCGATCTGAATTCGCCCAGGCGTCGATGCCGCCGCCGAGTTCGCCGACGAGGTGCTCGTGGCCGACATCGAGGCATTGGCGAACGAGGTCGTCGCGGTCCTGATCTGGGTCGAGGACGAACACAAGTGGTCGGCTTGGTTGGATCAGCCAGCCGAGCCAACTGGCGAACACCGGTCGCAGCGTGTTCGACACCGATCCCGGTATGTGACCGGTCGAGAATGCTTTCACCGGTCGAGCGTCGACCACGACGCCGTCTTCAGCGAGGTGGCGCGCCACGTCGTCGGGCCGCAGTCTCGTGAGGTGAGGGATGAAGTCGTAGCGGGTGGGGCCGCGTCGGTTCAGCTCCGGTAAGAGCGCAAAGTAGGAGGGGAAGGTGCCGAACCCGGCGACCAGCCGCGCGACGAACTCGTCCTCGTCAGCGATCGAAAACAGTGGGTTGGTGGCGCGCTCGAGGCCGAGCGTCGAGGTGCGTTGCGAGGCGCCGGGTGCGGAGCAGAACGATCCCGCACCATGTGTCGGGTAGACCGCTAGCTCATCGGGCAACTGATCGAACCGGCGCAGTGCGACGAACATGTCGTGAGCGAGCGGGACCGCGAGTTCTGGGCCGTTCAAGTCCGTACGTCCGACAGTGCCGACCATCAGCGAACCGCCGGAGAACAACGCGCCCGGCGTGCCGTGCTCGACGAGGACATAGGCGTGGTGATCAGGTGTATGACCAGGGGTCGCCCAGGCGATCAGTTCGACACCGTCGGCAAGGGTGACGATTTCACGGTCGCCGACCGGCCGATGTGGTGAGTCGAGGTGCGACACCGCCGGAGCGACGAATGTTGCGCCAGTCCGTTCGGCGAGAGCGGGGCTCCCCGTCACATAGTCAGCGTGCGAATGTGTATCCAGTGTCCAGGCGAGTCGAAGGCTGAGTCGTTCGACCAGCGCTTCGTGCGCGATCGGGAACCGTGGCGGGTCCACGACAGCGGCAGTGCCGTCGCCGAGGTCGATCACATACGAAGAATGACCGAGGCCCTCATCGACGAAGTCGTAGATGCTGTGCACGCCTTGCCCTCTCCGATCGTCTGCTCAAACAACCTTTTGAATATATACCTTGCAGCCCCAATACTCAAGCAGTAGTTTGAACATCAATGAGATGGATGGAGAATTCGAGATGAGTGATCGGGCAGCAAAGGATGCACTCTTCGACGCGTTTGCCGAGGTAGCCAAAGCGATGGCCAGCGGACGACGCGCAGAGATCGTCGATGTCCTCGCCCAAGGCGAGCGATCCGTTGAGCAACTCGCCAACGAAATCGGGCAGAGCGTGGCCAACACCTCGCACCACCTCCGAGCGATGGCCAGAGCGGGCGTGCTACGCACCCGCCGCGAAGGCACCCGGATCGTCTACATGCTGGCCAGCGATCGCGTCGCAGACGTGTGGGCAGCTTTGCGTGATATCGCCACCGAACACGTCGCCGGGATCAACGAACTCGCGGACGCATACGTCGGCAACCGCAGCGGTTTGGAGCCGGTGACCCGAGTCGAACTCGAAGCCCGTCTGCGAGCCGGTGACACCCTCGTGCTCGACGTGCGTCCCTCAGCCGAATACGAAGCCGGCCACATACCAGGCGCCACATCGGTTCCCATCGGCACGCTGCGCCGGCTTCGGTCGCTCGCCAAGGACATCGAGATCGTCGCCTACTGCCGCGGACCATACTGCGTCTACGCCGACGAGGCCGTGCGCCAACTCCGCCGCCGTGGGTTCACGGCTCGCCGTCTCGAGGACGGCTTCCCCGAATGGAAACGAGCTGGCCTACCCGTCGCCGCCGGAACAGGAGGATGATCGTGTCCGACGAAACGCTCGTCGGTGTCGAAACCCTACGCACGCAGGTCCGCGACAAGTACCGCGACGTCGCCGAAGACCCCCACTCTCCAGCGCGTGAACGAACCCAAAGGGTTCAAGAACCGTAGGCACCTCGACATCGAGCCCCTGAAATTCGCTGAGCCTCCCCGACTCGGCGCTCAGGCGACGGAACAGTGCGTATCCGCGAATCCAACCGCCGACGACTTCATCGACGCGCTCGAGATTGCGTAGTGAGTTGCGGGACCGGCCGTGCGGCGCGAGAATTCGAAGATGGGGTTCTACGGCGACCGTGTGTTTCCTCGAGCGATGAATCGGCTGATGGACACCAAACAGACCAGGGAGGCTCGAGCGCGAGTTTGCGCGTCGCTGTCAGGTGACGTCGTCGAGATCGGTTTCGGGACTGGTCTGAACCTGCCTCACTTCCCGCCCGCGGTGACCGTCGTTCGCGCTGTGGATCCGCTCGAACGAGGCCGGGATTTTGCGTCCGCACGCATCGCAGCGAGCCCGGTGTCAGTCGAGTTCGTCGGGGTCGACGGCCAATCGCTGCCGTTGGGCGATGACTCTGTTGATGCGGCGTTGTCGACGTGGACGTTGTGCAGTATCCCGGATCCCGTCGCCGCAGTGCGCGAACTCAATCGTGTGCTTCGTCCCGGAGGGCGCCTGCAATTTGTCGAACACGGATGCTCACCCGACGAGCGTGTGCTCAAGTGGCAGCGGCGGTTGAATCCGATCCAACGGCGCGTCGCGTGCGGATGCAATCTTGACCGTGACATTCCGTCGATTCTCGAAGACGGCGGCCTGCGTGTCGACTCGTTGACGTCGTACTACATGAAGGGCGTCCCCAAGATCCTCGGGTGGACATTCGAAGGAGTCGCAAGCGCCGCGTCATGATGGCCGCTGGCATCATCAACGGACACGGCCGACGCCACCTCAACTACCAGAGCCCGACCAGGCTCTACACTGCCGCCACAACAACTGTGCACTGATCAGCGGAACTGGCCGACGGTCGACTCCAGACCGAAGAGGAAACCTTTACGATGGCAGCGCTCACCGCATTCACCAGCACCAACCTTGATCATCAAGGTTTCGGAGATCTTGATGAGGAATCAAAGTCGCGCTATCGGTGGCCGCTCCGCTTCACGCCTGGGGTAGGCATCACGTTGGTCGGGATCGGATTGGCGTTGCAATCGCCGATTTGGCTTGGGTCAATGGCTCTTGTGGCTCTCAGTGGAGCGCTGTTGCCCGGAGGCATGTTGATCGATCTGGTTTACAACCTCGGCGTTCGCCACCTCTTTGGTGCCCCAGCACTTCCGTCCACGCCGAAACCTCGACAGTTCTCCTACCTTCTTTCGACTCTCCTGCTTGCAGGTTCAGCCTTGTCATTCTTCTCCGGGCGACCGGTCTTGGGCTGGATTCTGGGGGGAACGGTTGTCTTGGGCGGCGCAATCCTCGCTACTACGCTTTGGTGCCTTGGATCGTGGTTCTACAGGCAATTCTTCAACAGAGTTCCGCAAAATTGATAGTGGCAGGCGTAGTCGGTGGACACGGGCAACGTTGAGGTGATCCTGCAGCATGGCGCCGAATTTCAGGGTGCCGAGGGCTGCTCGACGTAGCGTCGCATCAGCGATTCGAGATCGCGCGTGAGGGCTGCCCGATCTGCCCGCTCGGCGGCGATTCCTAGCTGGATGAAGTGGTCAACGACGCCGTCGATGTCGTTGCTCACCATTGCGGTCAGCAGCCCGGCGAGCTAGCTGCCGCTCGACTTCGCCGAGGGCGTTCCACGACTGTTCAAGGGGCGCAGCGTCTTCGAGTTGTGCCAGTTCGAACCGGTACCTTTCGTCGAGGAGATCGGCCCGGGCCGACAGGATCTGGCCGATCTTGATGTACGTCGCACCGAGATCCTCGAACAGCATCCGTAAGTGCTCATGGCGTTCGTACGCCTCCTCGCG
>JANOYI010000013.1:0-4010 GCA_031428795.1 Ilumatobacteraceae bacterium
TCGAGGCGGCGCAGCAACGCCAGCCCGTCACGGCTCGCCGGCTCGGTCGCCAGTACTCGCTCCGGCTGGAACTCACGTCGATGCTCGGCCAGCCCTGCTGCGAGCGATGCGGAACGGCGCTCGTCAACCTCAAAGCCAGCGACACGCAACTCAGCTGCGAACCGACGCATCGAGGCGATGACGAAGTGTGCTCGTTGCACGTGCCAGTGCTGTGACGCCAACTTGGCGTCGCTTTCGACCATCAGCACGCGATGCGTCGACGGGTCTGCGTCGGCCAACGCCCCGAGAGCCACGTTCAGCTGATCACCCAACACCCACACCGTGATCACGCGACGGCCCCCCTCTCCACGACGGGACCCTACGTGCTCTCCCCCGTGAGCAGCTCGCCCTGCTCCCGATTGCGCAAGCGCCGCGTCAGCCGAGAACGGAGCGCAGCGCGTCGAGGCGGGATGGCACGAGGCGGTACCACACCCACAGACCACGCTTTTCACGCTCCACCAGCCCGGCATCGACGAGGATCTTCATGTGGTGGCTGACGGTCGGCTGCGAGCGACCCGATGGCTCGACCAGGTCGCATGCGCAGACTTCGTTGACGCCAGCGGCTGCAATGTGGCTGAGCAAACGCAGCCGAATGGGGTCGGCCAGCGCGGCGAACGACGCGGCCAGCAGCGCGGCCTGCACCTCATCGAGCACGTCGGTTCGCACCGGCGAGCAGCAGGCGATGGGGTCGAGCGAGATCGTCTTTGCTGAAGCCATGATCGCAACCTTATCGATAGTCGTCGAAGAGATACATTGACATTCGTCGATCTATTGGGTACATTCATCCCATCGACGTTTATCAATGTACTATGTCGTCGCTCTACCAGGAGGAACCAACCATGTCCCGTGTCCAACTCGCGTTGAACGTTGCCGATCTCGATGCTTCGATCGCGTTCTACACCAAGCTGTTCGGCACCGAGCCCGCCAAGATCCGCGATGGCTACGCCAACTTCGCGATCGCTGACCCGCCGCTCAAGTTGATCCTGTTCACCGGCATGGGCGAGCCGGGTTCGTTGAACCACATCGGGGTCGAGGTCGAGAACGTCGAGGCCGTCGGCGAGATGATCGCACGAGCGAACGATCTCGGCATGGCCCAGGAGATCCAGGAAGACGTGTCGTGCTGCTACGCCGTCCAGGACAAGACCTGGGTCAAGGGCCCAGAAAACGATTGGGAGATCTACTACGTCAAGGGCGATGCTCCCTCGATGTCGTGTGGCGTCGACGCAACAGCCACCGACTTGTGACACGAACAGAGAGCGTGCTGGCGCCCTCAGTCGGCGGCGTCGATGCTGGCAAGCGTGACCGAAGTGTGCGCGGGCATCGTCGGCAGGCGCAGAGCGAGGAGCCAGGCGAACACCACGAACGCCGCCGAGCCCCAGAGCGCTGCCTCAAGATCGCCCCATAGATACAGCACACCGGAGAGCAGCGTGCCGACAAACCGACCCGCTGCGTTGGCCGAGTAATAGAAGCCGACGTCGAGCGCCACCTCGTCGTCGTCTGAGAAAGCCAGCACCAGAAATGAGTGCAGCGACGAGTTCATCGCGAACACCACGCCGAACACGATGAGCCCACCGACGATCACGGTGGTGAGAGCGACGTCGAGGGCCACGAGCACGGCGATCGCCCCCGAGACGACCGCAAGTATCAGCGCCCAACGCTTTGTCGCGGCAACCTCATCAACCGTGCGGCCGCCGCGAGCGAGGAGCCGCGGGGCGAACGACTGGATGACGCCGTAGCCGATCACCCAGAGCGCGAGAAATCCGCCGACACCACGTTCCGACCAACCGAGCTCGTCGGCAAGAAACACGGGCAGCGCAACAACGAACCAGATGTCGCGCGACCCGAACAGGAAGAACCGCGCAGCCGAGAGCCGGTTGATGGCCGAGGACTTCGAGAGCACCGATCGAAGCGGGGCCTTCCGACTCGACTTGCCGATGTCCTCGTCGAGCAGCACGACGAGCCCGATCACCGCCCCGCCGAGCGCAGCGGCCATCAGCCACAGCGCGCCGTCGTAACCAACGCCGGCGAGCAGCGCGGCGCCCACGAAGAAACCGACACCTTTCAGCGCATTCTTCGAGCCGGTGAGAATGGCGACGAGACGGAACAACGAGCCCTCTCCCGCCACCGTCTTGACTGCACTCTTGGAGCTCATCTTGGTGAGGTCCTTGGCAACGCCCGAGACGGCCTGCATCGCCATGACGAACGTGACCGACAGCCAGCGCTCCCACGTGGGTGATTCGAACGTCAGCGCCACGAGAGCGACGATCTGCATGAGGAGGCCTGCGACCAGCGTCTGGTTGAGGCCGCGGCGCGAGCCGACCCAGCCGCCGAGCAGGTTGGTGAGAATGCCCATGAACTCGTACGCGAGGAACAGGAACGCGATGGCAACAGGCGAATAGCCGAGCTGGTTGAAGTGCAGGAGCACGAGCATCCGCAGCGCACCATCGGTGACGGTGAACACCCAATAGCCGGCGGTGACGAGGACGTAGTTGCGGAGCTTCACCGCTGTCGTTCTCCCGAATCCGTGTCGATCAACGGCAAGTCGATCCACGCGGCAACCTTCGCGGCGAGTTCGGCCATCCGATGCACGTAGCCGTACTCGTTGTCGTACCAGACGAGCACCTTCACCATTCGTCCGTCGATCACCATCGTCGATGGCCCATCGACGATGCCCGAACGGGTGTCGTTCGTGTAGTCGGCAGACACGAGCGGCCGGGTCTCGAATCCCAGAATGCCCTTCAGTTCGCCGTCAGCTGCTGTGCGCAACAGTTCGTTGACTTCCTCGACGGTGACGTCACGCGCCATCGTGAAGACGCAGTCGGTGAGCGACGCGTTCAGCAGCGGCACGCGCACGGCGATGCCGTTCAGCTTCCCGGCAAGCTCTGGGTAGATCAGCGTGATCGCGGTCGCCGAGCCGGTGGACGTAGGGATCAGCGAATTGAGCGCCGAGCGGGATCGGCGCAGATCCTTGTGCGGCGCGTCGACGATGACCTGCGTGTTGGTGACATCGTGCACCGTGGTGATTGCCCCGCGCTCGATGCCGACCTGTTCGTGGAGAACCTTCACGACCGGTGCCAGGCAGTTGGTCGTGCACGACGCTGCCGTCACGATGTGGTGAACGTCAGGTTCG
The DNA here is from genome assembly GCA_031428795.1 of Ilumatobacteraceae bacterium. Lineage (GTDB taxonomy): Bacteria > Actinomycetota > Acidimicrobiia > Acidimicrobiales > Ilumatobacteraceae > UBA668. Next base: position 3,170 of record JANOYI010000013.1, read on the forward strand.
TAGAGGTGGTCGTTGCAACCCATCACCACATTGAGAACGCCATCGCTCTTTACCGGACACGCGACCACCACCTTGCGCGCCCCCCGCTCGAAGTGCGGTTCGATGTCGGCGGCAGTCTTGAACTTGCCGGTCGCCTCGATCACGAGATCGACTCCGTAGCCGGCCCATGGAATATCTGCCGGCGACGAGTGCTCGCTGAACGTCACCAACTGACCGTCGATCACGAGGGCATCGCCGTCGACACGCACGTCGCCGGAGTACCGGCCGTGCACAGAGTCGAACTCGAGCAGATGCGCAGCCGTCTCGACGCCACCCCTGTGCTCATTGACGTGGACCAACTGGATACCCGGGTGGTGGCGCAAGGCCCGCACGACCAGCCGGCCCATCCTGCCGAAGCCGTTGATGCCAATCCGCACCGTCATCGCGTCACCGAGGCAATGCGAGCGTCGAGCTCGGCCACCACTGCGTCGAAGGCTGCACGTGACCCGCTCTCGGCTGGGTCGGGAAGCGACCAGTGCCACCAGTCCGGGCCCGACTGGAGCTCTTCGTGCACGAGATCGCACACCGTCACCACCTGCGCCGATGACGGGATGGTGTCGATGCTGGTGGGCACCGCGTCGTCCAGCGACAGCCCCGCGCGCCGCGCAGCAGCTACGGCTCCACGATGAACCTTCGCAGCCGGGCGGGTGCCCGCCGACGACGCCCGCCGCCCGGTACGGGCCGACCACATCGCTGCTGCAAGCTGCGAGCGGGCAGAGTTGTGCGAGCAGAGGAACAACATCTCACCGCGCGGCGCACGACCCAGGATCTCGAACCCGGCGATCAGCGGGCGAGTGAGTCG
>JANOYI010000014.1:0-29604 GCA_031428795.1 Ilumatobacteraceae bacterium
CGGATGCTCCGGCGATGGCGAGTGCCTGTCCGAGGCGTGGTGTCCGCCGCAGAATCAACGTCGCCAGCGCGCTCGCCAGCAGTAGGAAGGCCACGCAGGTTTCTGGCGCAGGTCGCCCCCCGACGGCGGTGGTGGCTTCCACGAACCCGCTGGGGAAGAGTCCCTCGAACCAGGTGCGCTCGGCCCCGATGATGTGCAGCCAGAGACTGATGAGTCCGATTCCGCCGATTCCGAGCGCTCCGCCCGCCGCGAGGATCCGAACCGGACCCCGTCGCTTCGCACCGACGGCTGCACACGCACCAAGGGTCAGTCCGAGCGCGGCATTGGGATACATCGGTGGCAGCCGTGCCGAAAGGCGGACTGTCCATGCTGTTCGGGTGGCGTAGCCAACCAACACCATGGCGCCGATGAGTCCAGCCGCCCCTGCGAAACGGGCGCCCCAGGTCATGAGACGCAACGCGCTTCGCTCGCGGTTCTGCGGCCGATCTAGCAGCATCGAATTGGCGTCGGTTGTCGCCTGCATCACTCGCTCAGTTTCGTTCGATCAACCCGGAAGTCAACTGCCGCAACAGAGCGGCCGAGGCCATACTTACCCGCTTGCGCCAACCAGCAAACGCGGCTTCCCACTTAGGCTGATGTGTGCCTTCCGATCAGCCTGATCACCCTCACCTCACGTTGAACGACTACTTGCAGAAGATCCTCACTGCGCGGGTGTACGACGTTGCTGTAGAGACTCCGCTCGACGTCGCTCCGGGCCTCTCCGCGCGCGTTGGCAACACGGTGCTCCTCAAGCGTGAGGACGCGCAGCCGGTCTTCAGTTTCAAGCTGCGCGGCGCGTACAACAAGATGGTCAACCTGACGGCCGACCAGCGGGCGCGCGGTGTCATTTGCGCGTCGGCTGGCAACCACGCGCAGGGTGTCGCCATGAGCGCCGCAAAGCTGGGATGTAGCGCCACCGTGGTCATGCCGGTGACCACTCCAGAAGTGAAGGTCGAAGCCGTACGCTCGCACGGTGCCGACGTGGTGCTGTTCGGCGACAGCTACTCCGACGCCTACACACATGCCGCGCTGCTGCGAAGCGAGCACGGCTTCACGTTCGTGCACCCCTTTGATGATCCCGATGTGATCGCCGGTCAGGGCACGATCGCGATGGAGATTCTGCGCCAGCGACCCAGCGATATCGACGCGGTGTTTGTTGCTGTCGGCGGTGGTGGCCTCATCTCTGGCATCGCCGCCTACATCAAGGCCGTGCGGCCGGACATCAAGGTGATCGGTGTGCAGATCGACGACTCCGACGCGATGATGCAATCACTGGCGGCCGGCCATCGTGTGCAGTTGGACGACGTCGGCCTCTTCTCCGATGGCACCGCCGTCAAACTGGTTGGCGAGGAGACGTTCCGGATCGTCAGCGAGCACGTCGACGACTTCGTCGTGGTCGACACTGACTCAGTGTGCGCTGCGATCAAGGACGTCTTTCAGGACACGCGCAGCATCCTCGAGCCGGCCGGAGCGCTCGGCCTTGCTGGCTTGAAGCAGTACGCCGAGGACCACGGGTGGACGGGCCGCTCGCTGGTTGCCATCACGTGCGGCGCCAACATGAACTTCGACCGTCTGCGCTTCGTCGCCGAGCGATCCGAGGAACGTGAAGCGCTCTTTGCGGTCACGATTCCTGAAGAGCTGGGCAGCTTCCGACGATTCTCTGAACTGGTCGGGGCACGGTCCGTCACCGAGTTCAACTACCGCATCTCCGATCGCGACCAGGCCCACGTCTTCGTCGGGATTTCAGCAGCCGATCGTGACGAGTCCGGAGCTATCGCCGCCGAGTTCGAGGGCCAGGGCTTCGCGACCATCGACCTCACACACAACGATCTCGCCAAGGAACATGTGCGTCACATGGTGGGCGGCCGCAGCGAGCTGGCCCACGACGAACGGCTCTTCCGTTTCGTGTTCCCCGAGCGACCAGGCGCGCTGATGCGCTTTCTCTCGACGATGCATCCCGACTGGAACATCAGCCTGTTCCACTATCGAAATCAAGGCGCCGACGACGGACGAGTGCTTGTGGGACTGCAAGTCCCTGCGGATGATGCCGACGCCCTTCAAGACTTTCTCGAGACCCTCGCGTATCCGTACACGGAGGAGACTGCCAACCCCGTGTACCGCCTCTTCCTCAGCTAGCCGCGAGCGGCTCGTTCTTCCTCGTAGGCGGCGATAGCGGTGAGCTGTGCGCCAAGGGTCGCGTCGACCCACTTGCTGCCAGCGCCGATAACGCGGTCGTAGCTGGCCTGCATTGCAGTGAGTTGCCCCGTGAAGTGCGGCATCACTTGGTCGGCGAAGAGTTCGTAGCTGCGCAAGGTCGCGGGGAAATCGGCCAAGTCGGCACCGAGGAAGAGGTAGGTGCCGAACCCGCCGGTCTTCTCGATCAAGCGCTCCAGCTGCTCGATCGCCATTTCCGGCGTGCCGATGACCATACGCCCGCTCTCATTCGCGAAGTCCACGAACTCGTCGAAGTCAGTGGGCGGCGGTGGTGCCGACGGGTCGCCGATCGGGATGATGTGGCTCAAATATTCGAACACCCACTGCAGCCCGTAGCGGCAGTTTGCCCTCGCCTGCTTCTCGGTCTCGGCGATGTGCATCGGCCCCATCAGGCGCCACTTGTCGCGGCCGACTCGATAGCCGTGGAGAGCGGCTTCTTCCTGCCACACCTGAAAGTTGTAGTCGAGCACCTGAAACGCGGCTGGCTCCGTGGCCGCGATGGACAGCATTCCAGTGCCGTAACGACCAGCGAGCTTGCTGCCTGACGGCGAAATGCTGCTGGCGACGGCTACGTCGAAGTCGCTGTATGGCCGAACCTGCAGCACGGCCTCGTCGCACGTGAACCAATCAGTGCGTGCGCTGACCGTCTCGCCGCTGAACAGGCGCATCATCACGTCGAATGCCTGCTCCATCCGCGGGCGTTGATCCAATGGGTCGATGCCCATCATCGCGGCGTCGCTGGTGAGCTGCCCCGGGCCGGCGCCGAACATCATTCGCCCGCGGGTGAGATGGTCGAGCATCACGATTCGGTCGGCGAGTATGAATGGGTGGTGGTAGGGGAGTGAGTTGACCCCGGTACCGAGCTTGATGTGCCGTGTGCGCTCGGCCGCCGCAGCGATGAACACTTCCGGACTAGCGATCAACTCGCTGCCTGCCGAGTGGTGCTCGCCGATCCAGGCCTCTGCGTATCCGAGACGGTCGAGGTGGGCGACCAGCTCCAGGTCGCGATGCAGCGCGAGCGTCGGGTTGACACCGGTTTTGTGCATCGGTGGCAGGAAGATCCCGAACTGGAGCGGCGCGTCGTGAGGGCGAAAGTTCGACATGCCCGAATGCTGCCATAACGCGCCGGGCCGAAAGTCACTGCATGTGGGGACTACGTTGCGAGCCGACTGCCAACCCTTGGATCAGGAGACACCGTGAGCACCCCCGCAGAAATCGTGTCAGCTTTCATCGCCGCAATTGAGGCGAAGGACCTCGACACCGCGATGGCGTTTCTCTCCGACGATGTGTCGTACGAGAACGTCCCGATGGCGCCGATCTCCGGCAAGCCAATGGTGCGTGCTGCGTTGGATTCTTTCCTCGCGTCGGCGACTCAAGTCGAGTGGGTCGTCAGCCGCCAGATGGAGTCGGGTAACGCTGTGGCCAATGAGCGACTCGACAGATTTCAGATCGGTAGCGGCTGGCTGGAACTCCCCGTCGCGGGGTTCTTCGAAGTCAACCCTGACGGGCTGGTCACCCTGTGGCGCGACTACTTCGACATGGCCTGCTACACCCGCCAGTTGGGCGCGCTCACGATCTAGACGAAGCGGGTGAAGTGGATTGGGGGGCAGGTTGGGGGCAGCGGTGATCCAGTGTTCACCACTGTCTTCGCTGATCCACACGCCATCGTTGGTCTTGCTCACCACGAGCCGACCGTCGACTGGCACTCGCATCTCGTCTTTGACGGCGGGCGCGAACCATGCCACGTCAGGATTGGTGGGATGCGCCGCGACCGCAAACCCGAAGACTGATGGCGCACGCTGAATTTCGACATGCCGACGCAGGTTGGCGGTGAAGCTGATCGTCGGCACGCCGCGCAGAGTAGCCCGTCCTGACGGAGGGTTTCGGCAACCTGGGGTTGGTGGCGGCGCCCTCCATTTACAGGGTTGATCTGGTCGACGGGGTCGGGCAGGATTGCCGTGTGACTACCTTGAGCGATCGCCCCAACACTGCCCTCGTCGTAGTTGACGTGCAGGTCGACGTGGTGGGCAACGCTCATCAGCGCGACGAAGTCATTGCCAACATCAACACGCTTGTCGACAAGGCTCGAGCCGAGCGGGTGCCGGTCGTCTGGGTGCAGCATTCCAGCGACGAACTTGTGGAAGGCAGCGATGGTTGGCAGTACGTCCCCGAGTTGCAACGCCTGACGGGCGAGCCATTGGTGCGCAAGAAGTACGGCGACTCGTTCGAGGACACGGTCCTCGAGGCGGAGCTTGCGGAACGGGGTGTCGGACGCGTGGTGGTCACCGGCGCGCAGACCGATGCTTGCATCCGCGCCACCCTGCACGGCGCCTTCGTACGCGGCTACGACACCACCCTGGTCAGCGATGCACACACCACCGAAGACTTCTCCGAGTTTGGAATGCCGCCGGTTGACAAGGTCATCGCGCACACGAACATGTACTGGACCTGGCAGGGCGGGCCCGGCCGCGTGGCGGACGTAGTCGGTACTGCTGACGTGAACTTCGATCCTGCCGGTGGTGCCGGCGCCGTCGGTTCATAAGTCGAACGACTCGCCGCGACGACCAAACCCCACGGTCAATGCCTACGATGGTCATTCACGCCGGACGGACTTGAACGTCGGCGAACGAGAGAGCGAGGCCCATCTATGAGCCCCGGCACTGTGCAACCCAGCCCCTGGGTGTTGGCCTCAGAACCGACAAGCCTCGGCGATCCGACCAGCATGATCACGCTGGTTGATGGGCAGACCTTCTGCCTCAGCGGCCGCTCGGGCGACTTCAGTAGTAACCCCACGCACGGGGTGTTCTTCGCAGATATGCGTGTGCTCAGCCAGGCGCGCCTGCTGGTCAGCGGGTCCCCGGTTGAATCGTTGGCCGTCACCCTCTCCGACGCCAGCAGCGCCACGTTTGTCGGACGCTCGCAACTCGCGTCCCCCTCTGAACCGCGGCTGTTAGTCGTGCGCCGCCGCAGCCTCGGGTCGGTGTGGCATGAACAGATCGAGGTGCGCAACACCGGCAGTGAGGCCGTCGCTGCTGTCATCGAGATGCAGGTCGCCGCCGATTTTGCCGACGTCTTCGCCGTGAAGGAGGGTCGCGCTGACGTCGAAGGAGAGCACTCGTTGGAGGTCGACGGGCAAAGCTTGCTGTTCGGCTGGCGAATGGGCGACGTGCATCGCACCACAAAGCTGACTATCGACGGCGTGGAGGCGGAAGTGTCGCCTCGCGGTTTTCGGTGGACGGTGCATCTTGATCGGCATCAGGTGAGCACCGTGAAGTTCGACCTCACGGTGGCGTTGGGTGGTCGTTGGATCGAGCGCCGCCATCACCATCCCAGCCTGCCGAATGCGTCCGCGCGTAGCCGTCACTGGTTGGCATCGGTGCCAACGCTGCGAACCCTCGACCGCACGCTGGGTGCCGCCTACGACAGGTCGATTGCCGACATTGGCGCGCTGCGCTTGCATGACCCGACCAACCGGCATCGGCCCGTGATCGCGGCCGGCGCACCCTGGTACATGACGCTGTTTGGTCGCGACGCATTGATCAGTGCCTACATGGCATTGCCGATCGATCCGTCGCTCGCACTCGGTGTCCTACAGGCGCTCGCCGAACTACAGGGCAACACCGTCGACCCCGCGACCGAGGAGCAACCGGGCCGCATCATGCACGAAACCCGATACCTCGGCGTCGACGCGCCGACCCTTACGGGCGGCAGCACCTACTACGGCTCCGTCGACGCAACACCGCTGTTCGTCGTGCTGCTGGGCGAGCTGTGTCAGTGGGGACTACCTGAAGATGTGTTGCTCGAGTTGCTGCCCCACGCGGACCGTGCGCTCGCGTGGATGCGCGACTTCGGCGACAGCGATGGCGACGGCTACCTGGAGTACCAGACCACTTCAGAGCGGGGTTTGGTGAACCAAGGCTGGAAGGACTCGGGCGACGGCATTCGTTACCACGACGGTCGCGTCGCACACGCGCCGCTGGCACTTTGCGAGGTGCAGGGTTATGCGTACGCGGCGTATTGCGCGCGTGCGGCAATCGCTGAGCGACTGGGTCGCTCCGATGAGAAGGCTGATTACGAGACCAGGGCTGCCGAGTTGAAGGAGCGGTTCAATCGCGACTTCTGGTTGTCCGAGCACGGCTGGTTCGCCGTCGCTCTCGGCCCTGACAAGGAGCCGGTCGACTCGCTGGCCTCCAACATGGGGCATTGCCTGTGGAGCGGGATCGTCGACACCGAGCACGCGGCAGACGTGGCGAAACAGCTCATGTCGCCCGTGATGTGGACCGGCTGGGGTATCCGCACACTGGCCAGCGACGAGGCTGCGTACGACCCGATGAGCTACCACTGCGGGACGGTGTGGCCACACGACGGTGCGCTGTGTGCGGCCGGGTTGCGCGCGTACGGATTCGACTCAGATGCGTTGACTATCGCGCGCGGGCTTCTTGCCGCGTCAGATGCGTGGGACGGACGCCTGCCCGAACTCTTCTGCGGGTTGGATGAGTCTGACGTCGGAACCCCCGTTCCGTTCCCTACCTCGTGCTCGCCGCAGGCGTGGGCGGCTGCAACGCCCTTCCTGCTGCTGCGTACGATGCTGGGCATCGAGCCCGACCCGGTGGAGGGGTTGACGATCAACCCGATCCCCGGAGCGATCGAGGACGACCTCTTCTTCATTGGAGTGCGGCGTATGGATTGTCGCTTCGACATACGGGTCGACGATGGGTGCCCCACGATCACAGCGTGGCCTGAGGGCCGGCGCTCCTAGCTCGGGCGCGATGACAAATGGGCACGGAGAGCCTCCGCGACACCCAACCCGGCGGCCGCCGTGGTGAGCGGAATGCCTGCGGCGCGCACTGCGTCGTCGGCGATGGCGACGCCGAGGGCGACATCTGCGATGGCGAACATCGGCAGATCGTTGGCGGCATCCCCTATGGCGATGATTCGCCGGCCCACGACGCCGAGGTCGACCATTGCAGCATGAAGTCCGGTGCCCTTGTCGCAACCGGCCGGTGCCAGGGCAACAGAACCTTTGTTGATGACCAGATGACGCGTGCTGCCGACGGCATCGCGTGCGGCCTGTACTTCGGCGAGCCACGTGGCTGGCGCGCCCACCACAACGTGACCCACATCAAGATCCGGAATCGAGGCGGCGACGAGCTCCGCCAGGAGCGCTTGCTCGAGCGGCTCGGCGAGCAGCGTGAGGTCGCCACTACCCACGTTCACCATCACGCCTCCCTCCTCGCACACGATGCGGTCGCACAACTCGACAACCGACGGCACCACCGCTTGCAGGCTCTCCCAGCGTCGCCCGGTGACGATGATGATCGTGTGTCCGTCGGTGTGCGCCTCACGAATCGCGGCGATCGCGGCTGGCGCTACCGACACACCGTCGAACAGCGTGCCGTCCACATCCAGGGCAACCACCATCTGTTCCATGCTGCTGTCCTATCTGGTTGTGGCGTGTATGTCTCGTCATCCGCAGATTTGGGTACAGGCCAGAACGTGATCCGTGACCTGCAAGTTGGCTGTGAATGAGCGCTCTTGTGGTGGTCGCAAATCGACTGCCGGTTGAGGTTTCTGCGAGTGGGAAGGTGACGGCAAGCCCCGGCGGCCTGGCCTCGGCACTTTCCACCGTTGCAACAGCGGGCTCCACCTGGGTCGGCTGGGCTGGCCCCGGCGCAGGTCGTCTTGCGCAGCTGTCTCTCGGCGATGCTCGCCTGCATCCCATCCCGCTATCCCCAAGTGAAGAGGTCCGTTACTACCAGGGCTTCGCCAACTCGGTGCTATGGCCGCTCTTCCACGGGCGTCTTCGTCGCGAGGAAATGAACAGGTCCTGGTGGCGCACGTATCGCAGCGTCAACGAGCGGTTCGCTGTTGCGATCGCTCGAACCGCGCCACCCAACGCAACCGTGTGGGTGCACGACTACCACCTACTGCTCGTACCGAAATTGCTGCGTGCACGCCGACCCGATGTGCGCATCGGGCTCTTCCTGCACATTCCGTTCCCGCCTGCACAACTCTTCTCGATGCTCCCGTGGCGACAGGAGGTGTTGACGGGCATGCTCGGTTCGGATCTCATCGGTTTCCAAGTGCCCGAGGACACGGCCAACTTCGTCAGCACCGTCGAACGAATACTGAAGCTGCCCGCCGACGGTCATCGATTGCGCGTTGGCGCGCGGATCGTGGAGGTGGATGCGTTCCCGATCTCTGTCGACTTCGCCCGCTGGGAGGGGCTTGGCAATGACGCGGCCGGCGCGGCCACAGCATTGCGCATGGAATTGGACGTTGCGTCGATCTTTCTCGGCATTGATCGGCTCGACTACACGAAGGGCATCACTCAACGTCTGCGTGCCTTCGAGGAGTTGCTCGATGAAGGTCGCATCGACACCGAGCATTGCGCGTTCGTGCAGGTAGCGGTGCCCAGTCGAACCGACGTGCCCGCGTATCAGGACGAGCGCGAGGAAGTGGAAGCGATCGTCGAACGGATCAACAGCCGCCATCGTCGTCCGAATGGCCACGGTCCCGTGCGTTACATCGAGTCATCATTCGATGACACCGGCCTAGCGGCGTGGTACCGCGCTGCTGACGCGCTGGTGGTCACATCGCTTGCGGATGGGATGAACCTTGTCGCCAAGGAATTCGTTGCTGCCCGCGGTGACGGAGATGGTGTCGTAGTGCTCAGCGAGTTCGCGGGCGCCGCGCAGGACCTTCCAGAGGCGCTGATCATCAATCCGTATGACATCGAGGCGATCAAGTCCGCACTGCTCAGTGCACTCTCACTTCCCGACGATGAGCGTCGCTCGCGCATGGAGGGAATGCGCGCCACTGTTCGCCGTCACGACGTGCATCACTGGGCCCAGCACTTCCTTGAACGCCTGAGCACTGTGCCGCGCGAGCGTCACCGCTTCTCGGTGTGGAATCTCCCCGGCCTGTCGCGGCTCCCTGTTGCGCACCGGAGCGCACGCTGATGAGGATCGGACTGATTGCGCCGGCGTGGCTGCCGATTCCCGCGCCGGCGTACGGCGGCACGGAGACCGTTGTGGACACGTTGGCCCGCGGCCTGCACGCTGCCGGTCACGAGGTGCTGCTTGTCTGCCATCCAGGTTCTACCTGCCCGGTGCCGCGAGCCTCGGTGGTGCCCGCGGTCGACGCCGTTCGGATGGGCCGTGCGTCGATTGAACTCGAGCACGCCATCGGCGCCTACGAGCTGGTGAAGGACTGCGACGTGGTTCACGACCACACCCTCGCCGGACCGGTGTACGCAGCTCGCTTCCCCGACCTTGCGGTAGTGGCCACCAATCACATGCCGTTCACTCGTACGATGACCGCAATCTTTGGGGCCGCCGGGCATCACGTGGGCTTGATCGCCATCTCGAATTCGCATGCAGCATCCACCGACCTGCCCATTGCTGGCGTGGTCCACCATGGCGTCGATCTCAGCGACTTTCCATTCGGTGCAGGCGAGGGTGGCTACGTCGCCGTTCTCTCGCGCATGACCCCAGAGAAGGGCGTGCATCGTGCGATTGGCATTGCCCGCGCGGCCGGCATGCAACTGCGGATTGCGGCCAAGATGCACGAACTGCATGAGCGCGAATACTTCGACGAGTTCGTCCGACCCCACCTGAGTGACGACGTCGTCTACCTCGGCGAGTTGGGCGCTGCGGATAAGCGCAGATTGCTCGGCGGTGCCGTGGCGCTCCTGAACCCAATTGGCTGGCCGGAACCCTTCGGCATGGCGATGGTCGAGGCGCTGGCGTGCGGCACTCCGGTGGTGGGGTGTCCGCAAGGTGCGGCGCCCGAGATCGTTGTCGACGGTGTCACCGGCTACTTGAGTGACGATGACGACGAGTTGGCTGCTCGGTTGCGGGCGGTGCATCGCATCGATCGGGCGGCCTGCCGACAGCGGGTGGCGGACCACTTCTCTGCCGAGAGCATGGTCGCCGGCCACCTAACGGTCTATGAAGCGCAACGCGCAGCAGTAGCCCGCAGGGCAACCGCCGCATTCGCTACTGAGGGCTGACCTTCGCCCGAGCACGTCGAACGCCAGCCGTCGGTCCGCTACGCGTCCTGACACCTGCGCATCGAGCCGTGATGCCGCGTGCTGACGCGAACGGGCGAGGGCCGCCGCGGTCGTGGTGATCGTGACTTCAGCTGCGCCCTCGGAAGAACTGATCTCTGAGCTGGTCCCGCGCAACCTCAGGTCGGCACTATCGCCGTCCGGGAACACAAGTCGCACGCGCAAGTTGGCGTCGATGCGCTTGCGCCATGGCAGCACCAGCGAATGCAACGCGCGACGAATGGCGGCTAGGGGCGGTAGACGACGAAGACCTTGCGCAGCGTCTCGTGCACGGTCCACGTGCCTTGCCAGCCGAGCTCGAAGACTGCGCTCGAGCCAGCCGTCAACTCCACGCCCTCTTCGCCATCGCGGGCGACCGTCATCCTTCCGGACAGGACGTGGATGATCTCGCCACGATTCGTGAACTCCCAGCGCGACGCACCCGGCTCGCACTCCCATGTGCCCGAGACGATCTTGTCATCGGCGCTGGTGAAGAACACCTGGCTGCGAGTGGTGATGTCGCCGGTGAGCGGCTCAGCGGACGGCTGGCCAAGCGGCTTCTCAGTAAGGTCGGCGGCAGGAATCTCGCCAGCTCGGTATGTAATCGTCACGGTCTCTTCCTTGTTTTTGGCTCGTGCATTGCGGTGAGGCCACGACCATACCCGGTGCCGCTGCCTCGCTGCCCGACGGAGAAGTCGCTGCGCTGCCCTTCATCGTTTCAGTGGTGCGATGACCTGCTCGACGAAGCGGTGAATCGGCTCGGTGGTCTTCGGGTTGCCGAAGTCCAGCACGAAATGTTGTGCGCCCAAGTCGGCGAGGTGTGCGAGTCGCTCGACGAACTTGGCGCTGTCCTCGTCGGTCTCTGGCAGCGAGCATTCCACGGTGGTACTGACTTCGATGTCGTCCGGGTCGCGCCCCGCCTCCTCGGCCGCGGCGCGAATGATGCCCAGCTTTCGATTCCAAGCCGCGTCGTCACGGAAGAACCCGTTCCACATGTCTGCAAGTCGGCCAACCATCGGCAGACCCACCTTCTCGCCGGCAGCACCGATACAGATGCGCGGCACCGGGGTCGGCAACGGCGGCGCAGACGCCCCATCAATGCGGAAGTATTCGCCCTCAAACGACGGCTCGTCCTGCGTCCACATCAGTCGGCAGATGGTGATCATTTCCTCCAGTTGCGCGAAGCGAACGGAAGGTTTGGGGAAGTCGTATCCGTACGCCGCGTACTCGTCCTCGCGCCAACCCGCGCCGACACCGAGTATGAAGCGACCACCCGAGAGCACCTGCAGTGTCGCTGCCATCTTCGCTGTCAGCGCGGGCGGCCGATAGCCGTGACCCAACACGTGATGACACAGCTGCACGTCGGGGTGGCGTGCAGCAAGCCACGTCAGAGTGGTCCACGCCTCTAGGAACGGATCTGTCTTGGCGTCGAAGCCATAGAAATGATCGGCGATCCACAGCGAGTCGAAGTGCGGCAGTGCCGTTGGCAAAATGTGTTGATCCTGCCATGCGGCAATCGGCTGGTAGTCGCTCCAGCGGTTGCCGATGACGGGGGACAGCCACCCAAACTTCAGGGCTCGGCTCATGCCGCTTCCAGCGTGGTCTTCACGCGCGCGAGTGTGCCGTTCATTCCCTTTGTCATCGCCTTCGGGCGGAAGAGAATTCGTTTGTAGACGAAGCCCATGAAGCCCTTCGCTGTGTACTCGAACGACTCGGTGACGGTCGTGCCGTTGGTCGTGCCATTGGCGTCGACAGCAGCGAAGGCGTAGCGCCAGGTGGTGTAGTTCTCGGCAACGAACTCGAAGACGACGCCCGGCTCGCAGGCGGTCACCTCGGACGTCGTGGTCCACTGCTTGATGGTGCGGCCTGCGACTTTGGCCACGTTGTCACCCTCGAACTCGGCGCCGACAGTGGGGCCGGTGGCACCGCCGACCCAGCGGCCAGCGGTGCACTCCGGACTCCACTCACCCATACGGGTGATGTCGGCGATGGCAGCCCAGACCTCAATGGCTGGACGGTTGACAATAATCGTTGCGGACCCTGAGCTCATGCCCGCAGCGTAGGGCTGTTAGCCGACGTGCGCGAACCCTGGAGCGGTGAGCACGGGTGCTTGGATGTAACCAGCGAGCAGATCTGCCAGACCCGGCTCTAGTCGGTCGACCGATGACGGCAGCAGCACCCGGCGAACGGTTTCGGTGGCAGCTACATCGGCCAATTCGACTGCGGCGCTGGGCCCACAGGCGGTCATCGCGAGCAGCTGCTCGGGAGCGATTGAAACGGATTCGACGCGCTCCACGACCTGCTCGAGGTAACGCCAGCCGGCGGTGGACATGTCGATGTCTTCGGCGCGGGCGAAGTCGCGCAACGAGCGCGAGGCCGGGCCGCTGAGCAGCACCAGCAATGTGATGTGCTCGTCGGTTGCGTCGAGCAGTGTGAGAGCATTTTCGCCATCGGGCGAGGTGGGGTCTATCAGTACCAGAGTGGTGGGTACTGCGGTCGACGTGGGTTCAGTCGTCGGGACTGTGATCGAGATTGCGGATCTCTTGCGTGTGAACCTCATGGTTGGGCCGTCCTCTCTTCGAGCGGTCACCTCCAGGGTACGGACCGTTGGTGACGCGGAGATGAACGCAGCATCACAACGGCGTAGTTTGCGCGTGGCAGGTGTCACCTCATGTGGCGGGTGTCACGCGAATGCGCAAAATTCGTTGCCTTCAGGGTCCGCCATGACGCACCAATCGATGTCGCCGTCGCGTATTCGCAGCAACCGTGCTCCCGCATCGACCAGGTCGTCGACACTGGCATCGGCCAGTTTCACATCCCAATGCACCCGGTTTTTCACCGTCTTTGGCTCGGGAACCGGGTTGAAAACCCAGTACATGAATGGAAAGCCAGCGGCACCCTCGACCCACGCGAAATCGGCGCCGGGCCGGGTGCCCACCGTGCCTCCCGTGCGGTCCGCCCACCAGGTGGCGATGCTCAGCGGATTGACGGCATCGACGACCAATTCGAATGGACCGTTGGGCGCATCCGGGTACTTGGGGTGAGGCCCGAACACGCACATTGCGACGCCATCGGGGTCGTTGAGTACGTACCAGTGATCGCGGTCGTCGGGTTCGTGAACGAGGCGCGCCCCGGCGGCGATGAGCGGCACCGGGTCACCGCCGGCGACGCGCAGATCAAGGTGCACGCGACTCTTGCCAGCAGTTGCTTCTGGCACGCCGTTGATCCAGATGGTGCGCTCCTTCGAGCCGCCAAGCGGAGGCTCCAAATGGAAGTCCCCGCCCTCATGCTGGACAACCGGTTGTGACAGTGCGCTACCCCAGAAACGAGCGACAGCTTCCGCCCGCCCGCCGCCACTGGTGACATCAATACAGAGATCCTTGAACACGACGTCAGGCATGAACGTGAAACTACCTCCGCGGTGATCAGGGAGTGTCGCTTCGGCTCTGGCCACGTGTCGTTGGGCTGCCACACTTCGCAGGACGGAGCGGGCTCGTCGGAGCCGTGGTTGTAGGGGAGAGCCAGTGAGCATCGATTTCGAACCCGACGCATTGCGCGAGAAGTACCAGAGTGAGCGTGACAAGCGCTTGCGCGGTGATGGCAATGAGCAGTACGTGGAGATGGTCGGGCAGTTCGCCCACTATCTCCAAGACCCGTACGTCGAGGTGAAAGAACGTGCGGCGCTGCACGACGAGGTTGAAGTCGCAGTCATCGGTGGTGGCTTCGGTGGGCTACTGGTCGGAGCCCGACTGCGAGAGGCCGGCATCGAAGACATCCGGATGATCGAAAAGGGCGGCGACTTCGGCGGCACCTGGTACTGGAATCGGTACCCAGGTGCAGCGTGCGATGTCGAGAGCTATGTCTACCTGCCGCTGCTGGAGGAGGTGGGTTACGTGCCGCGCAAGAAGTACGCGCCAGCGCCGGAGATTCTCGAGCACAGCCGCAACATTGCTCGCCATTTCCGCCTCTACGACAACGCCTGTCTCTCCACCGAAGTCACCGACATGACGTGGGACGACAGCGACCGCCGGTGGATCATCACCACCAACCGCGGCGACGAAATGCGTGCGCGCTTTGTTGTGATGGCCAATGGGCCGTTGCATCGTCCGAAGCTGCCCGGCATTCCAGGCGTCGAAGGGTTCCAAGGCCACTCGTTTCACACCAGTCGGTGGGACTACGACTACACCGGTGGTGATTCCACGGGTGGCCTCGACGGCCTGCGCAACAAAGTCGTTGGCATCATCGGCACCGGAGCGACCGCCGTGCAATGTGTGCCCCACCTGGGCGCCTCCGCGAAGCAACTGTTCGTGTTCCAGCGCACTCCATCGTCCATCGACGTGCGCGCAGATCGGCCCACCGACCCCGAATGGGAGGCACAGTTGGAGCCGGGCTGGCAGAAGCGGCGGATGGACAACTTCAACAACTTGGTCTCGGGCATCCCCGAGTCGGAAGACCTGGTGAACGACGGTTGGACGGACATCATCGGCAACCTGCTCATCCGACTGCGCAAAGGGCAGGGTGGCGACCTGAGCCCTGAGGGCATCGGCAAGGTGATGGAGCTGGCCGACTTCGACAAGATGGAACAGATCCGCGCGCGAGTCGACGAGTTGATCGCCGACCCTTCGGTCGCCGAGTCGTTGAAGCCGTGGTACCGGCAGTTCTGCAAGCGCCCCTGCTTCCACGACGACTATCTGCCGACGTTCAATCGACCGAATGTCACGCTGGTCGATACGGACGGCAAAGGCGTCGACCGCATCTCCGAACACAGCGTGTGGGCCAACGGCGTCGAGTATCCGGTGGAATGTTTGATCTACGCGACCGGGTTCGAGGTCGGCACCGGGTATGCGCGCCGCGCCGGCTACGAGGTTCACGGTCGCGACGGCATCAACCTGACCGAAAAGTGGGCCGATGGCGCAGCGACCTTCCAGGGCTTTCATTCGCGCGGGTTCCCGAATTGTTTCATCGTCAGCGTCGTGCAGTCGGGCTTCTCGGTGAACTTCCCGCACATGCTCGACGAGCAGGCGAAGCACCTTGCGTACTTGCTCAATCGTGCCGAGACCGAGGGCCTGACGCTGATCGAAGCGACGCAAGAGGCCGAGGATGCGTGGGTGCAGACCATCGTCGAGATGGCACAGTTCAACGTCAAATTCCTGGAGGCGTGCACGCCCGGCTACTACAACAACGAGGGCCGCCCGGCGGAGCGCAGCGTGCGCAATGGAAGCTACGGCGGTGGCTCACCGGGCTTCATCAGAGTCTTGGAACAGTGGCGCTCCGAGGGAGCGTTGGCGGGGTTGGAAGTGGCTGGTCCACCCTGAGCCGGCCGAGTACGTTGACGGGAATGCGCGGTGAGGCTGGCGTCGATTCGCACCCGAACCGCGAGGTGCAGCGATACGTCGTCAGCCACCTGCTGTCCGTCATCGCGGAGTGGTCGGCCCTCATTGGCCTGCTGGTGTACACACTCGATCGCGCCGGAGCGCGCTCCGTGGGTTTCGCGTCCTTTGCCGCGTTGGCGCCGTACCTGCTGTTGTCGTCGACGACGGCACGGCTCGCGCAGGTGCACCCGCCTGCGCTTGTGCGCCTGATTGCGTTGCAGGCACAGGTGCTCGGCTTCGGCATTGCGGGACTATGCGCCGTGATGAGTGGCCCAATTGCCGTCGCTATTGGTGCCACCGCGCTGGGGTTCACAGGCGCCACGGCGACCCGCCCGGCCGGTGCCGTGCTGCTGCCTGCGTTGGTGCGGTCCTCGCGCGAACTCACTGCCACCAATGTGTCCGTGGGGCGCTGCGATAGCGCCAGCGTGCTGCTAGGCCCCCTGATGGCGACCGGATTGCTCGCGCTGAGCGGTGGGGGTGCCGTGCTTGTCGGGTGCGCCGTGTTGGTTGGGCTCGCCGCCTTCGTGGCAGCGTGGGATGTTCGCGGTGGTCCACCAGCCGGCCGTGACGACCATCCGCACGGTGGCGCGGCCGGAGACAGCGCCCCGGGCTGGCGACCGCGGCTCATGCGGGTGCTGGGCACGCCGCTGGCGGGTGTGTTTCACGTCGCCCGCCGCCCCGGCGCTGGCGGCGTGTTGGCGGCGGCGGCCGGCCAATTTTTCATGGTCGGAGCATTCGACATCATTCTCGTCGTGATCGCGAGCGAGCACGCAGAGCTCGGCAAAAGCGGTGCCGGAATTCTCGGTGCGTGCTTCGGGGCTGGAGCGTTCTTGAGCATGACGGTTGCCGGTTTCGTTGCTGGCCGGGCGCGCTTGGCGCCGTTGATTCTGGCGCTACTGGTTCTGATGGCGGTCGTGTGCGCATTCTTCGGCGCTGAAGTCGGTGTCGTGACGGCGGTGATCGCACTGCCAATTCTTGGCGCCAGTCGATCGTTGATCGATTTGATGTCGCGTGTTCTTCTACAACGATCGGCGCCACCGTCCCAGCTGGCGGATGTGTTCGGGGCGCTCGAGTCGGCCTCAGGCGCTGGCCTGCTGCTTGGTTCGCTCTTCGCGCAAATCCTGATCAGTGTCTGGGGAACCAGCGCTGCATTGTTCGGGATCGGCGGTCTCTTTGGGCTGCTGACGGTTGTGCTCATCGGTCCACTGCGCACGGTGGACAACGGCGCCGACGTGCCGGTTGTGGTGATGAGCCTGCTGCAACGCATGCCAGTGTTTGCGCCCCTGCCCCCGATGGCCCTGGAGGCGGTTGCCCGAAGCGTCGTAGAGGTGACGGTCGCAGCCGGCGAGGAAGTGATTCGTCAGGGTGAGCCCGGCGACCGCTTCTATGCGGTGGCAGACGGAAGCTTCGACGTGGTCCGGTCCGGGGAGCTACTCGGTACGGTCGAGCGCGGCGGGGGCTTCGGCGAGATAGCGCTGCTCGCCAACGTTCCCCGAACGGCAACTGTCACCGCCACCCGGACAGGTCGTCTCTTGGCCATCGAGAGCGCACCGTTCCTGTTGGCGGTGACTGGGTACGAGCCCGCGCGACAGGCCGCCCGCAGGATCTTGAGCGACTTGGCCTTCGACAGCGACATTCAGTTGATCGAACCGGGTGAGAGTGACATCCCCCAATCGGAGTGACGACCGAACTGTCGCCGCCGAGCCCAGCGCCGGAATAGGTTGCACGCATGCGTCTCACACCTACCGACCGTGACCGGTTACTGATCTTTACCGCCGCCGAACTGGCCCGGGCCCGGCGGGCGCGTGGTCTGCAGCTGAACGTGCCTGAGGCCACGGCGCTGATTGCAGACACCGTTTGTGAGGCGGCGCGCGATGGCGCTCGCCTGATGGAGGCAGCGGCCGCTGGCGCACGCGTGCTCACGGGGGCCGACGTGCTGCCCGGAGTGCCGGACATCGTGGGCGAGGTAATGGTCGAGGCCGTGTTCAACGACGGCACTCGACTGGTGGTCGTGAGAAATCCGTTCGGCGAAGGCGCCAGCCTCGGGTCGGAAGCGCCCGGCGCTGTGATCACTGCCCCTCGCGATTCCGTTGAGCTGCCCGGTCTGGTGTACCTGACCGTCACCAACACGTCGGAAGTGCCGGTCAGCATCACGTCTCACTTCCACTTCTTCGAGGTCAACGCTCGGCTTTCGTTCGACCGCGGCGCCGCCTACGGAATGCGGCTGGCGATTCCTGCGGGCGCGGCTCGACGTTTCGAGCCAGGGCTGCCAACCGAGGTTCCGTTGATTCCGGTGGGTGGAGCACGAATTGCGATCGGGTTCGCTGGATTGGTGGACGGACCCCTGGATGCACCGGGTGCGAAGCAAGCAGCGCTGGCCAGGGCAGCCGCACAGGGGTACCTGGGGGCGACCTCGTGAGCGGCTCCGATCACGACCACTCACACGGGCACCCGCATCGGCACTCGCATGGTCAGTTCGAGCACAGCCACGACGACGGCGCGGTGCCCCACAGTCATGTTCAGCCGGAAGAGATCCTGCCCGACGACTACGCGGCCATTCATGGTCCGACCGTTGGCGACAGGGTCCGCCTCGGCGACACGGGCCTCGTCATCGAGATCGAGTACGACGCGCAAGAACGCGGCAACGAGTTCCTTGCCGGCTTTGGCAAGACAGCTCGCGACGGCCTGCTACTGAAAGCGGCTGCGGTGCGCGACACGTGCGACGTGGTGATCTCCAACGTCGTCATCGTCGACGCCACCTGTCGGATCGGCAAGGTCAGCATCGGAATCCGCGAGGGCCGCATTTGCGGTGTCGGTCGTGCGGGCAACCCCGATATGCAGGACGACGTCGATGTCGTCGTCGGCACCGGTACAACCATCATCAGTGGCGAAGGGCTCATCGCCACTGCGGGCGCCATCGACACTCACGTGCACCTGCTGTCGCCGCGCATCATGGAGGCGTCACTCGCCTCGGGTGTTACGTCGATCATCGGTCAGGAGTTCGGCCCGGTGTGGGGCGTTGGCGTCAACTCGCCGTGGGCTCTGCGTCATGCGTTCAACAGCTTTGATCAGTGGCCAGTCAACATCGGCTTCCTCGGTCGCGGTTCGTCGTCAGATGAAGCACCTCTGATCGAAGCACTGGTCGAGGGTGGTGCGTGCGGCTTCAAGGTGCACGAGGACATGGGCGCGCACACGCGAGCGCTCGACACGGCGTTGAACGTCGCCGAAGTGTTCGACGTGCAGGTCGCGCTGCACACTGATGGCCTCAACGAGTGCCTGTCGGTGGAAGACACGCTCAGCGTGTTGGCCGGTCGCACCATCCATGCCTTCCACATCGAAGGGTGCGGCGGCGGGCACGTGCCGAACGTCTTGAAGTTGGCCGGTGTGGCCAACGTGATCGGCTCGTCCACCAACCCGACGTTGCCATTCGGTCGCGATGCGCTCGACGAGCACTACGAAATGATCTTCAGCGCGCACGGGCTGAACCACCACTCGCACAGCGACCACGCGATGGTGACCGACCGCATCCGTAACGGAACCATGGGGGCGGAGGGTGTGCTGCACGATCTCGGTGTCATCGGCATCACGTCCAGCGACGCGCAGGGCATGGGCCGCGCGGGCGAGACCGTGCGCCGCACGTTCCAGCTCGCGGCGAAGAACAAGCAGGATCTGCTGACCGAGCCGACGGTGCACGACAACGACCGCGTGCGTCAATACATGGCCAAGCTGACCATCAACCCCGCGATCGCGCATGGTCTCTCGCACGAGATTGGCTCGCTGGACATCGGCAAGCTGGCCGACATCGTGCTGTGGAGGCCTGACCACTTCGGCGCCAAGCCGCAGTTGGTACTGAAGGCTGGGTTCCCCGCGTACGGTGTCACCGGCGACCCGAACGCCACCACCGACTCGTGCCAGCCGCTGGTGATGGGCCCGCAGTTCGGCTCGTACGGTTCGACCGCGGCAGACCTGTCAGTGGCCTTTGTCAGCCAGGCGGCCATCGACGCAGGCGACGACCACATGACCACCCGTCGCCGCCGTGTTGCGGTCAAGAATACGCGCAACATCGGCCCGGCCAACATGGTGCTCAACAACCGGTTGGGCTCCGTCGACGTTGATGCCAAGACCGGCATGGTCTCGCTCGACGGCGAGTCGGTCTACTCGGCGCCGTCGGAATCCGTGTCGCTCAGCCGTCTCTACTTCCTCTAGTTCGCAGTCGTATTCGTCCAAGGAGAACCACGATGACCACACCTCGCGCCGAAGGCTTCTCGATGCCGCCCGAATGGGCGCCGCACGAGCGCACGTGGATGGAGTTCCCGCCGGCAAACGAGGGCTTCGGTGACGGCAGCGACGGGTTGTTGAGCACGGTGCGCGACGTGTGGGCCAGCGTGGCCAACACGATCAACCGCTTCGAGCCGGTCTCGTTGGTGTGCAATCTGGGCGATGGCGACGTGGCGCGGATGTTGGTCGACAGTTCAATCGAGATTCACGAGACACCGATCGGTGACTCGTGGGCGCGTGACAGCGGGCCGACTTTTCTGTCGCATCCCGATGGGAGGTTGGGTGCGACTCACTGGCAGTTCAACGCCTGGGGCGACGCAGGATTCAGCGACTACACCGACGAGCAACACGTGGGTGCTTTCATCGCTGGCCTTGCTGGAGCCCAGCTGTTCAGCTCGCCGATGGTGAACGAGGGCGGTGGCATTCACGTCGACGGTGAGGGCACCGTGCTGTGTACCACCACCGTGCAGCTGGACCCTGGCCGCAACCCAACGATGAATGCCGAGTCGGTGGAGACCGAGTTCAAGGCATACCTCGGCGTCAGTAAGGCAATCTGGCTGCCACGTGGGCTCACCAAGGACTACGACCGCTTCGGCACGCGCGGTCACGTCGATATTTGCGCCTGCTTTGTGCGGCCCGGCGTACTGCTGGCGCATCGCCAGAATGACCTGAGGCATCCCGACTTCGAGGTCACCAACGAGTACGTCGAGCTGCTGCGCTGCTCGACGGATGCCAAGGGCCGTGAGTTGGAAGTCATCGAAGTGCCCGCCCCGGCGCAGACGCATTTCGATGGCGAGCCGGTCGACTGGAGTTACCTCAACCACTACATCTGCAATGGTGCGGTGATCCTGTGCAGCTTCGACGACCCCAACGACGACGTCGCCGCCTCGATTCTGGAAGGCGTCTATCCCGGTCGCAAGATCGTGTTGCACGACGCGCGCGACATCTTCGCCAGCGGCGGCGGTATCCACTGCATCACCCAACAACAACCCAAGGTCTAGCTAGCGGAGATGCGTGGCACTTTCGCACCGGCCACGCCCGAACATTCACACCGTGATGACCGCGACGATGCCTTTGGCGGCCTTGGCGAGGCGAAGGTCGGTGGTGACCAGGGCGGCCCCGAGGTCCTCGGCGAGAGCGACGTAGCTGGCGTCGTACGGTGACATGTTGTGTCGCCAACTCCACATGCGCTCGGCATAGGGCCAGGTGTGCAAGTACTCGACCGGCGCTTGCCGCAACTCGGCGGCCAGCTGATCGGCGTTGCGAAGCATTCGTGAGCCGGCCATCCGTCTCAAGACTGAGAACACCTCACAAACCAGCAGATCGGGCGCGAAAATCTCGTCGTCGAGAACAGCCAACAACTGGCCCGCTCGTTCAGTACCGACAAGAACGTCGATCATGGCCGACGCGTCGACCACCTTCATCGGTGCGCTCGTTCGGCGTCGACTGCGGCAATGACCTCGGCGCGTGTCAGGTCGTGTCGGGGAAGCGCAGCCGCCGAACTCAACCACGCACGCCGGCTGGGCGTACGCAGATCGCGTCGGATCAGCTCCAGTACGTACTCGCTGATAGTTGCCCCTTGAGCTGCGGCGCGTGCCCGTAACTCCTCATGAAGCGCCTCCTCAAGATTCTTCACCTGCACGTTGCTCATGAGCATGAGAATAGCATGCTGTTAGCATGCCTTGCAGATGTCTCACCCGTGTCTTGCTGCGAACGCGACGATGTTCATCCTCTCGGCGTCGGTCGTGTTGGGGTCGGCGATGCGCCGCGCACACACCACGTTCACAAGTTCACGCGTGGCGTCGTCGATCGTGATGTCCTTGATGAAGTTGGTGACCAAGCTGCGTCGAATGCGACGCACGAGAGGGCGCACCAACGGTGGAACTCGATCAGGCTCGCCGGTACTCATCAGCATCCAGCTGAAAACCACATCAGCGAGCGGGTCGCCGATGGCGACGTTGCTCCAGTCGATCACGACCGGACCCCGGTCGGTGATCAAGACGTTGTCCGGGTGCAGGTCGAAATGCAGGATCGAGTTGCCCTCACCGAGTCGGGGCAGATCGAGCTCGCAAGTCGGCACGGCGTGGATCTGTCGCTGCACATCGGCCAACAACCGCCCGATTACCGGCGCGCGCCATGGCCGCGAGGAAAGCACATCCATGAGCGAGCGCCCGTCGATGCGTTCCATCACCAATTCGTCGCCCTCAGCGGAGAACACTTCGGGCACGGGTGCACCGTGCCCACGCAAGTGTCGCATCACAACCGCTTCGCGCTCCACAAGACCCGGGTGAGGAGTGCGGTAGCGGCGCAGCACCCGACCATTGCCGACATCGAACACATCGGCAGCTCTGCCCCGGCCGATGAGGGGTGGGTCGCTCATTGGCTGCAGGGTAGTTGTTGCCGCGCGAGGAAATGAACGAGTGAACGCGATCCAGACCAGGCAGGATGGACGGCCGTGAGCAGCATTGTCGTCTCTGAACTCGAATACGCACCGCCGGGGGTGGACTCACTGTTTTTCGACGTCGGGTTCGGCGTCTCGCCCGGCGAGCACGCGGCGCTGGTCGGCGCGAACGGCGTGGGCAAGAGCACCATCCTGCGCATTCTGTCGGGCGAACTGGACGCTGATGAGGGCGAGTTCGCACTCGGCGGCACGGTGCTGACGATGACACAGGACGTCGGCATGTCGCGCCCCACCGACACCTTGCGCGACATGTTGATCGAGGTCGCTCCATCCGCGCTGCGTACGGCTGGCCGCGCGATGGTGATTGCCGAGCGCGCGATGTACGACGGTACCGACGACGGTATGCAGTTCGCCGAGGCGATCACCCACTGGGGCGACATGGGCGGCTACGAGCTGGAAGCTCAGTGGGCCGCTGCTGCCCGGCGCAGCGTGAAGACGCCCGTGGAGGACTTCCACACCCGCCTGGTGAGCGAGCTTTCCGGCGGTGAGCGCAAACGCCTGGTGCTGGACCTCTTGCTCACCAGCAACGCCGACATCTTGCTGCTCGACGAGCCCGACAACTATCTCGACATCCCCACCCGGCTGTGGCTGGAAGCGCAGATCAAAGCCTGCAAGAGCACCATCTTGATGGTGAGCCACGACCGCACCCTGTTGGAACGAGTGGCCACCAAGATCATCGTCATCGAGGGTTCGGGTGCCTGGGTGCACGGTGGCTCGTATGCCACCTTTCCCGACGCACGCGCCAAGCGGCAGGAACTGCTGGGCGATGCAGTGAAGCGGTGGAACGACGAAGAGCGACGTCTGTTCCAGCACATGAAAATCATGAAGCAGCGCGCCGCGCAGAACTTCAAGAATGCAACGAAGGCCAACGGTGCCGAGACGCGCTGGGAGAAATTCGTTGCGGCGGGTCCGCCGCCGCCACCGGTGCCCGACCAGAACATTTACGTCAATCTGCGTGGCGCCGACAGCGCGCGGCGTGTCATCCAGATGCTGGATGTCTCGGTCAACGACCTGTTCCTACCGTTCAGCGATGAAGTGCACTTCGGTGAGCGTGTCGGCCTCATCGGCCCCAATGGCACCGGCAAGAGCCACCTGCTGAACGCACTCGCGGGGATTATTGCCCACTTCGACGGCACCATCAATTTCGGGCCGCGCACCTCCATTGGCACCTTCACGCAGATCAACGATCGGCCCGACTTTCGCGGTCGGGAGTGCTTCGAGATTGTCCGCGACCGCGTCTTCGAAGACGAGAAGTCGATGAAGGCGCTCGCCCGCTACGGCCTCGCTGGCAACGCTCGCCAGGAGTTCAGTACGCTCTCCGGCGGCCAGAAAGCACGCATGGAGATTCTGTGCCTGGAGCTGGAAGGGCACAACGTGTTGTTGCTCGACGAGCCCACCGACAACCTCGACATCGAGTCGTCGGAAGCGTTGGAGAAGGCGCTCGACGGTTTCCAGGGCACCGTGCTCGCGGTCAGTCACGACCGCACCTTCCTGGCCAGGCTGGATCGCTTCGTAATGATCAATGACGACGGCGCGGTATTCTCGCTGCCCGACTACGAGCTCGCCATGGCCGCACTCAGCGACCCGGCCTCGGTGGCAAAGCTGCGCCTGGCGAAATCGCTCACCTGACCGTCAGGCGCGACGGGCTGCCCACGCATTGACGAGGTCGCGTTGGGCGCCGACCTCAGGCCCGGCCATCGGACGATGGAGCGCGACGAGTGCGAGTGCGTCGGGCAGCGCCACGCCCAGCTCCATCAGCGCGCAGGTCGCCATGGTGCCCGTTCGGCCGATACCAGCAGCGCAATGCATCAACAGGTGCTCGCCATCGTCAAGCCGCCGGACCAGTTCGGTGATGAACGGCTCGGTCGTCGTCAGGGTTGGCGCGTGGAGGTCGTGAATCGGAAACCACACTGCGCTTGCTCCGACGTTCGAGCGCAGCCAGCCGAGGTACGCGGGGTAGCGGTCGGCAAGCTCGTAGTCCTCGACGAGGCACACGACGGTTGTTGCCCCGCACTGCATCATTGCGGCCTGGTGATCGGGGCCGATTGCGTGCTTGCCGCATAGCGAGAGACCGCCCAACGTGCGCGGCAGCGGGATCGTGTCGATACCGCCATTCCGCCCCCGCGGCCCCAGCCAATCCGTCATGTTCGCGACCGTACTGCGGACTCGGTGGGTTCCATGTCACGGCACAGAACGGGGTTCCGTCTGTGCCGTGACTCAGCACTCGACGTCGGGCCGTGTTGTCGCCGCGTGCAATGCCCGCGGGGTGCTGCGGCTCTGCTCCGCTAGCTTCGACTGCCGTGCCCCCGATGACGTGCCCTGACTGATGCGGTCGCAGCCCGTTATCGCAGGTGTGATCGCTGCCTTCGTTGGCTTCGCGAGTTCTTTCACCATTGTGCTGGCCGGGCTGGTCGCAGCGGGTGCGACCGACCGACAGGCGTCGTCAGGCTTGCTGGTGCTGTCGGTCTCCATGGGCGCTGTGGGCATGTGGGCCAGTTGGCGTCAGAAGCTGCCCATCAGCATTGCGTGGTCAACGCCAGGTGCAGCGCTGCTCGTGTCATCGGGCGCGCTCGACGGTGGCTACCGGACTGCGCTGGGGGCGTTCGTTGTGGCTGGCGTGCTCACCGTCATCGCCGGGCTGTGGCGTCCGCTGGCGCACTGGATTGCGATGATCCCTGGCCCCTTGGCAAGCGCCCTCCTGGCTGGCGTTCTGTTGCCGGTGTGTCTCGCTCCGGCAAAGTCGATGGTGGCGCAGCCGTGGATGACCGCGCCGGTCATCGTCGTGTGGGCGCTGCTGATGCGTTTCGCGCGTCGCTGGGCTGTGCCTGGTGCGCTGGTCGTTGCGGTGGTTGCGATTGCTGTGGGACGTTCCGACTCAGCCCCCGACTTCGTGCCCAGCTGGCCGCATCTCACGTTCAGCTCGCCGCTGTTCGACATCGGCACGATGGTCGGGCTCGGCATTCCGCTGTTCATCGTGACGATGGCGTCGCAGAACGTCGCCGGAATGGCGGTGCTACGTAGCTTTGGGTTCACTCCAAGGCTGCGGCCGCTGCTGGTTGCGACCGGCGCCGCGACTGTGGCCGGCGCACCTTTTGGTGCGCACGGCATCAACCTCGCAGCGCTGACGGCAGCAATGGTCGCGGGGCCCGAGGCAGATCCACAGCCAGACCGACGTTGGATTGCCTCCTTCTCTTGTGGTGTGACCTATGTGGTGATGGGCCTGTTCGCTGGACTCGCGACCGCTCTCGTTGCGTCGGCGCCTCCAGTTCTGATCTCGGCAGTAGCCGGTCTTGCCCTGGTCGGTGCCCTGACTGGCGCGCTGGTCGCCGCGATGGCTGACCCTGCGCTGCGCGACGCAGCCGTGATCACGTTGGTGGTCAGCGCCTCGGGTATCACCTCGTTCGGGATCAGCGCGCCGTTCTGGGGGCTGAGCGCAGGGCTGCTGTTTCACGGACTCAGCCGCATCGGCCCTCGCACCGGTACGACATAGGCGCTCAGCAGACGTCTGCTCAGGGACCGTCGTGCAGCAGAGCGAGCAACTCGACAACGGCATCGGCGGCCTCGCCCCGCGGCCCTGCGACTGCGCGAGCCGAACGAGCAATTGCGAGCGCCGCATCGAGCGCCTCGTCGGGCCGAGATCGTGCGCACACGGTGTTGGCGAGCAAACCGAGCACCGCCTCGGCTCGGGTGATCGGCGTCCACGATGGTTCGGAGCCCTTGGCGTGCGCAACGAACGCGATCAGCCCGACGGGTACGGGCTCCGACTCCGTGGCGAGATCGAGTCGATCCACTCGACCCCCAGGTTGACGAACTCGAACCGGTCGCCGCCAGCCGGTGACCAGTCCGCGGGCCGGGTCGACCAAGGCGTATTCGTCGGTGAGGATCTGCGCTCCAGCGGCAGCCGCCGCGACGCACAGCGTGCTCTTGCCGACGCCCGAAGCGCCGGGCACGACGAGCGCCTTCGATCCGCGAACGATCACCGCGGCATGCACGGCGATGAACCCGGTGAGCCGTTCCGCCGAGAACAGCGCGAGGTCGGACTCGACTCGGTCCCGACCCGGCCGTGGTCCACCACCCACTTCGGCGGCGCTGACTGTCACCCGGTGGGCGACAGGACCTATCGGTCGATCACACCTGACCAGCCCGACCGGCGGCCAGCGTTCGACGAGCGCGTCGGCGACGCTTGGATGCACAGCAACCTCAACGACCGCCCCGTCGTCGGCCCTACCCCAGCATCGGACGAGATCGACCGACGGGGAGTCCACAGCTCGATGGTATCGGGGTCGTCGGAGGAGAACCCTCCGGCTCGCAGCCGAGAGGGCAAACCAGGATCCCGGTTTCGGCGGGCGTCCGCGACTAGGGTCTCCCATTGGCTTGCCGACACCCGCCGCTGGTCCGCCTACATACGGGAGAGAAATGCAGTTCGTATTGCGTAGGGATCTTCGGGTCGAGATGCTTGATGGCGCGGCCATCGTGCTCGACCGATCCGGCAAGGTTCTGCACCATGTCTCGGATGACGGCGCCGAGGCACTTGAGCTCGTGTGTCATGGCATCGACGAGAAATCTCTGCCGGCTCATTTGGCGCCAGCCATGTCTATGTTGGCCGACGCTGGCTTGGTGGAGGCTCCCGACTGGTCACGACGCAAATTGCTGAGGGCAGCCGGTGCCGGCTTGACCGGTGCAGCACTCATCACGGTCGCGCTCGCGTCACCAGCAGCAGCGGCAAGCGGACGCGTCAGTGGCGTTGCACTCGTAAAGACGCTGAATGGCAACAACAGTCCCGATCCAGCGCTCCTCGCCCTGTGCACTGTCGGCGGCGTCGGCAACTCTGGTCGGGGCTCCTGTGTTTTCGCCAGGACGGAGGGCCCGGCGACTATCAGCGTGACCGTTACGCTCAGCACGGGAACGTCGGCGGTAGGGCGCGCCGTATACATCCTTCAGTCGGCATCAGGCACCTGCGTTGGCGGGTACGTGACGCAGGTCGGAATCTGGGCAGCAAGCCCGGCGCTTGGTCCGCAGGTCTTCACTGCGCCGATCGTCTCCGGGGCAAATGGGTTCGTCATCGCACTGCAGTTGTCGGGTGGTGGCGGCGTCGACGGCTGGTCGTCAGGCCCGCTAGCGTTCCTGCCCTAGCCCGTCGCCGTCGTAGCGCTAGGTCGTGGGTTCGATCCCGGCGGACCGAGGTCGCGAACATGCATGTCGAGATCGATGGGCATTGGCTGATGTTCGGGTTCCGCGAAATCGGCACTGACGAACGGGCGACGATTCGTCCCGCGGAGCTGACATTCGAAACGGCAGACGGTGACCCATGCGATGTCCGGATCAAAGAGATGGATGGTTGGTACTGGTACGTCGTCGAGGTGCCAGACGGCGTCGATGTGGTGACAACCAATGTCGGCCTTATCTTTGGCGGTCCAGTCGGTGACATCAGCCGACCGCAGGTCGCCTCCGTGTATTGAGCTCAAACGGGTGCCGCGTAGGGTGCGGGGATGGCTGTTGTTTCGTTTAGTCGTCGTCTCCGCGAGCTTGCCGAGGCGCAGCCGGATTCCCCGGCGGTCACGTGTGTCGGCGAGACGATCAGCCGTCGTGAGCTCGTGGAGCGCGGCGACGATCTGGCCGTGTACCTCAGCGAGCGCGGCGTTCGCGAGGGCGACATGGTCACCATTGCGGTGCCCAACAGCATCGATTGGTTCGTTGCCTATCTCGCCACCTGGCGGCTCGGCGCCATTCCGCAACCGATCTCGTGGCGCCTACCTCCCCGTGAGTTCGAAGCCATCCTCGAGCTGGCCAATCCGAGCGCGGTCATCGGCGCTGAGGAGGGTTCGATCGAAGGGCGTTGCTGTGTGCCCTTCGGCTTCCGTGCGCCATCGGCCGACGCCGCCCACCTGCCCGATGTTGTCTCGCCGGCGTGGAAGGCACCGACGTCTGGCGGTAGCACCGGCCGACCGAAGCTGATTGTCTCGGGCGACCCGGCAGCCATCGACACCGACGCGCCGGCACCGCTGCTCCTTGGCAATGACGGCTGCCTGGTGATGCCCGGCCCGCTTTACCACAACGGCCCCGGCGTGTGGAGCTGCCAGGCGCTGCTCGCCGGCAACCATGTGGCTCTGCTGCAGAAGTTCGATGCGGAGGCGACGCTGGCCGCGATCCAGCAGCACCAGGGCACCGTGCTGTACATGGTGCCAACGATGATGAAGCGCATCTGGCGCCTTCCCGAAGACGTGCGCGATGCGTTCGATCTCTCCAGCCTGCGCGTCGTGTGGCACCTGGCCGAGCCGTGCCCGGAGTGGCTGAAGCAGGTCTGGATCGATTGGCTGGGCGCCGAGCGAATCTACGAGTTGTACGCCGGCACCGAAGCTCAGACCGCGACGATCATCACCGGTGCCGAATGGTTGGCGCACCGCGGTTCGGTGGGCCGCGCCCAGCCGGGCACGGTGCTGATCACCGATGAAGACGGCAACCCGCTGCCGGCTGGCGAGATGGGCGAGGTGTGGTTGCGCAGCGTGCGCGACACTCCCACCTACCGCTACCTCGGCGCCGCCGCTCGTACACGCGAGGGCGGCTGGGAGTCGCTGGGTGACATGGGCTACCTCGACGCAGAGGACTACCTCTATCTGGGTGACCGCGCCGCCGACATGATCCTGTCCGGTGGCGCCAACATCTACCCGGCCGAGATCGAGGCTGCGCTGCAAGAGCACGCCGCCGTCCACTCGTGCGCGGTCATCGGCCTGCCTGACGAGGACAGAGGTAGCTCGGTGCACGCAATCATTGAGGCCGATATCGATGTGGTCGACGGGGCCGAGTTGAGGGCGTTCCTCGCCGAGCGACTGGTGATCTACAAGGTACCGCGCACCTTCGAGTTCGTGTCCGAGCCGTTGCGTGACGATGCGGGCAAGGTCCGTCGCACCGCGTTGCGCCAGGCGCGACTGGAGGCCACTTCATAAGTCGCGAACTGACCGTGGGCCGGGCCGGGCCGGGTCGGACCGGGTCGGACCGGACCGGGTTGTCGGACCGTGGCACCCTCCGCCGCCCATGGGTGGCTCAACCCCAGGCGGGCTCAAGTGGTGGCCGCGACAAGCTCGGCGAATCTTTCGGCTGCAGTATCCCACTGGTGGATCTCGCGCGGGCGACCGTTGATGATCGCGGCGATCGCGTCGAGGTCGTCTTGGGTGTAGCTCGATAGGTCGATT